>JAFGKP010000133.1 GCA_016928455.1 Methanomicrobia archaeon | reverse complement strand
GGCAACCACCGGCGCTGCGCCCGTACCGGTACCTCCGCCCATACCTGCAGTGAGGAAGACGAAGTTCTTGCCCGTCACGAGCTGACGGATCTCTTCCTTGTCCAGTTCCGCAGCTTTCCGGCCCATTTCCGGTGAACCGCCCGCGCCCAATCCGCGCGTAAGCGATTTCCCGATCAGGAGCTTCTTCTCACACTTAATGGAGTCCAGATGCAGCTTGTCGGTATTGAGAGCAATTCTGCTCACCCCTTCCAAGCCACCCAGATATTCCAAACGGTTCATAGAGTTGTTCCCGGCGCCACCGACACCAACGATCGCTAATTGAGGAACACCAAACAAATCGTCATCCTCATCCACCAACTTCTTTTCGGCCTCTTTCGCGTACCCGAGCATCTCTCCCATCTTCTCCTCTTTTTCTTTAAGTTTATCGCCCCACATGTGTTTATCGCCCCCACATGTCTTTCTCCTATATAAGAATAAGGGGTTATATAAAGTTATCGGATGGGAACGCTCTTGATCAGCATCCTGAGAAAAGGGATATAAATCGTTTAAAAGGCAAAATAAGCATCAATATCGGCTTATCCCCACCTCTTGGAACACGGTTAGAGCGGGACAACTGCTTCCACACGAAATGATCGTCCGCCGAATCAGCGCCGGGAAGCGGTGAGAAAGCGAAGAAGAAGCGCGCTACCCGATGACCTGTACCGCGGATATGAGCATCGAGGGTGAGACGACCGTGTAAATCTGTTGCGTATCATCACCGAGCAGCTCCACGTGCTTCAAAAGCTCCTGCGAATTTCCCGCGATCATGGCATGTTTAACGGGCGAAGAATCGCCTTTTTTAAGCGCAACGGCATTCTGAACAACGACAGAAAAATCGCCGGACGCGCGGGAAGCGGTGTGCGCACCGATCACGTCATGCACGAAGAGCCCTTCCTTTGCATTGCTGAGAAGCTCATCTGTCGGAACGATCGCATCACCCTCTGCTGCCTTCAAAATGAAGTTCGTCGGGCCAGGTACTGGCAGACTGCTGAAGCCGCGCAGGGCGTTTCCCGTGCTTTCGACCTGATCCTTCGCGCTGGTGTAGGTATCATAGAAGAAATTGGTGAGCACGCCCTTCGCAAGGAGGGTTGTTGATTGCGTAGGGACACCTTCGCCGTCCATCTTCCTCGTATTCACACCGAGCGGCATCGTGCCGTCGTCAACAATCGCGAGCATCTCTGATGCAATCGTTTCGCCTTTTCTCCCGTAATAGGGCGATTGTTTGCGCTGCACCATTTCCGCGCTCAGCTGGGGGATTAGGGTATAAGCGAAGAGGCTCTGCACAGCATGAGGTGAGAAGACCACCGGTAGCTTCTTCGTTTGGATCGCCTTGCCACCAAGGCTCTCAGCTGCGAGTCGCACCGCCTCCGTACCAATCGCGCCAAAATCAACTTCATTGAGCAGCCTGCTCACGTCACTCTCGTAGCCTGAGGTCTCTTCGCCCAGCCCGTCCCGTGCGACGACGGACATACCGGCAGAAGCATACGTGCCCGAATCTTGAATCTCGACCCCTTCAGAGTTTACAATGAAGATCTCATCGTACCCTGCGGTAAAGCTCCCCTCCGTGGGTTCGCACTCAATGCCCGGTTTCAGCGTGTATGCACTCGTTCCCGCGAGCATCTCCTTACAGTAGCCCATCGCCACGTCGCTCCCGCTTTCTGCACCGAGCAGCTCAATGATGGTGCGATCGAACGTTTTTTCAGGTGTACGGTAACCGCGCGCTCCGATCTGTGGTGAGGGCAAGCTTCTGAAATGCTCGTCGTATTCAGATACACGCGCGTGCTTGATGGCATGTGTCACGCACTCTTCCAGGTTCGGCTGCTTGACTGCTGTAGTGTGCGCGAATCCTATTTTATTTGCGATAACGACGCGAACGCCGATCCCAATGCTCTTGACGTACCGTACGGTCTTCACCTCATCGCGCTCAAGCTCGATGCTGAGCACATCGCCCTTTTCACCATAGAGCTCAACCTGATCGCAGCGCGGAGCGGCAAATTCCAGTGCGGTACGCAGGAGATCAAGCATCGTCTTTCACTCACCCTCTGTTCCCCTCGCTCTCAAGCAAATCACCGTAGTGAAACAGTACACACGCGGAGAGCCCGTGTAGGGATCGTTCGCGAAGTTATTTGCGTCTTCTTCATTGTATAAATGAACAGAGCGGAATATTAAGAGCATGGTTGTCCCGATAACCGAAGGCGAACTGGTGCACCTACTTGACAGAAGAGGACGGAGATATCAGATACTCGTGAAAGCAGGGGCCACGTTCAGGTTCAGCCGCGGTTCGCTGGTTCACGACGAGCTTATCGGTCTGGAGGACGGGAGCGTGGTGAAATCCGACCATGGTGAGCGGCTTATCGTCATTCGACCGACCTTGGAAGAGTATATCGCCAAGATGCGGAAGGGCTCGCAGATCATTTACCCCAAGGATATCGCGGCCATCCTGATGTTCGCTGACATCTACCCCGGTGCACGGGTACTGGAAGCAGGCATCGGCTCGGGCGCGCTGACGATGGCGCTACTCCGTGCAGTGGGTCCTCACGGCGCAGTAATATCTTACGAGCGGCGACCGGACTTTCTGGCGGTCGCCCGAAGCAACATTGAAACCTTCTTCGGTGCGGTTGCGAGTGCGGGAACAGAGGGCTCAGGCAAGCTGATCGTCAGGGAGAAGGACGTCTACGAAGGGATAGAGGAGCGCGATATAGACCGAGTGCTCCTGGACCTCCAAGAACCATGGAAAGCGCTGAAACATGTTGATGCAGCACTCCGGAATGGTGGCATTCTGCTCTGCTATAATCCGACCGTGCTGCAGATCTTCAAGCTCTCGAAACGGCTTGCATTACAGTTTGAGGAGCGATTTAGCGTCACGGGCATTTACGAAGTGGCACTGCGCGGCTGGGAGATTAAGGGGCGGAGTATACGGCCCGAGAATCGCATGGTCGCTCACACCGGCTTTATCTTCATTGCGCGGAAGTTCGCTCCCACGGCGTGAAAGCCACAGTAAACGTGCCGCTGCAGCTCGGTATGACTGAACGAGAAGAAGAGGTGACTGGAGCACGCGCAATCGGAACAGCCAAAATGCGCGATAGAATCCAGGTGCGTGCCCAGGTACGCGGCGATCTCGCATTCTTTGCGCTCCTCCGATTCTGAACAGACCACTTCCGTAATGTGAACCGCAGGATCAGCGAGGAGAAAATCGATATGCCAGTGCAACCGTTTCCTGTCGCCCGGTTTGCGGAGGTGTCGGCGGACCCGTGACTCCAGGCCCGAAAGCGCGGAACCAACATAAGCATAATAACCCTTACAGAAGGCCATAAGCCCCCGTTGTCCGACTTCCAGATCGGTATCACCGACGGTCTCGATGATGAGCACATAGGTGCCTTTCATGTTTCCAGATGCTTCGGGCGGCTTTCAAACAAGCACACTGTTGTTAAGAACCGTTGAGTATGAGAGATGATAAAAATGCGATGAGACGCTCGTGAACTTCGTGGTTCCGTAACCGGATGGGCAGATAGACCGAGCACCTGAAATATTTAATGGGTGAAAATAAGAAAAGGGGAAGTAAGGAAAGAATGCAGATCGAAGAGCGAATAGCGGCGTTGAAGCGGGAGAGGAATGCGATCATACTGGCGCATAACTACCAGATTCCCGCGGTACAGGACATTGCGGACTTCGTTGGCGACTCCTTAGAGCTAGCGCGACGAGCGACGGCGACAGCTGCGGAAATGATCATCTTCTGCGGTGTTGATTTCATGGCAGAGACTGCGGCGATCTTGAATCCGGAGAAGGTCGTGATTCTCCCTGATCTCTGCTCGATCTGCCCGATGGCGCAGCAATTACTGAACGAGGAGCTTCGATCGGTGCAGCGTATGCACCCGGAAGCCGAGACGGTCCTTTACGTCAATACACGCGCTGAGAGCAAGACACTTGCGGACTGTATCTGCACCTCAGCGAACGCTCCGAAGATCGTTCGCGCAATGGATTCTGAAGAGGTCATCTTCGGGCCGGACCGCAACCTGGGCTATTATGCGCAGAAGGGCAGTGGTAAGAAGCTTGTCATCGTGCCCGAGCACGGGAATTGCCCGTCTCATCATCAGATCTCGCTTGAAGAGCTGGAGGCCGCGAAGAAGGCGCACCCCACCGCAACGATCGTCGTGCATCCAGAGGTCACACCTGAGATTCAGGAACGAGCAGATTACGTCGCGTCAACCGGCGGGATGGTGCGGCTTGTACGTGAAATTAAGGACAAGGAACTCCTGATCGGCACGGAGATCGGGATCCTGCACCGCTTGAAGAAGGAAGCGCCGAATAAAGCGTATTATCCTATTTCTACGAACGCCGTTTGTCCGCAGATGAAGATGATCACCTTACCGAAGATCCTCCGGTCCCTGGAGCAGGAAAAGCCGCGGATTGACCTGCCACCCGAGATTATGGAGCGTGCGCGGCGGCCCATAGAACGGATGCTGATCTTATCACCCTAAGCGGCCAAGCAGCTCTCAACACAGTAGTTACGGTTCCGAAGATGAGGAACCTGAATTACGTACCGTTCGTTCTTCTGCTTTCAACGCCGCAACGAGCTTCTCGTTCTGCTCCTGCGTGCCCACGCTGATGCGGATGAGCGAATTGCCTGCACCTTTGAAAGATCTGCAATCGCGTACCGTGATCCCCCGCTCTTCCAAGTCGCCACATACGGCAGAAGACGTTCTGGGAGCGACGTCCACAAGTACGAAGTTCGCCTCGGAAGGATACACCGTGAAGCGGCCCTGGAGCTCGGCTCTGAGATACTGGCGTCCGGACCTTACCAGCTCGACACTCCTTCGCAGGTGTTCGGTATCCTGCAGAGCGGCGAGCGCTGCTACGAGCGCAACGTCATTCACCGTGAAGGGGAGCGAGACTTTCCGGTACATGCCCACTATCCATTCGGGCAGTACGGCGTAGCCAACGCGCAGCCCGGCTAGTCCAAAAGCCTTCGAGAAGGTGCGTAAGACCAACACGTTCTCATATTCGCTCATAATCCTAACCAGCGATGAACCGGCGAACTCCGCGTATGCTTCGTCGAGCACCACCATGGCCCTCGGCACTGATTCCGCGAGCGCACGTACGTCATCCACAGCGATGCAGTTCCCGGTCGGGTTGTTCGGGGATGAGAGAAAGATCATACGCGTTTTGCTGTTACTGGCGGCTACCAATTCATCACGTGAAATAGCGTAGTTCGCCCCAGCGTTTCGCGGTATATAGCGAGGCGTCGCGTCGGCTATCTTCACCAGTGACTCGTAGAGCGAGAACGTGGGCACCGGAATGATCGCTTCATCACCACGTCCAAGAAAGATCTTAACGAGCGTATCCAGAACGCCGTCGATGCCCGCGCCGATCACGACGTTCTCGCTATTTACCGCAGTATAGCGCGCAATTGCAGCTCTCAAGGCTTCTTCGTTGCGCTCCCAGGGGTAGATGCTCAGGTTCAACTCACCGGATGCTAGCGCGTTGCGAATAGCGCGCACCGCTTCAGGGCTCGCACCCAGCGGATTCTCGTTTGAGCTCAGCTTGATCGCATCTTTGATCAATTTCCCGGGCTGGTATTCCTTTATTTCCGCGATGACATCGCGAACCGGTACCGCCATGTTGAGGGTCATGTGGCATTCAGCATAGCGCAGGTAGGCGCAGTTTAAATTAGTAGGTGGCACGGATAAATAGACCGCGCCTTCATCCCACTAAAAGCCGCGCAATGAGCGCACAGACACGCTCCAAAAAGGCGCGATCCGCAGCCGTAAAGGGTGCACAGTCATGTGAGTCGATGTCAAGAACGCCCCGTACTGCCCCCGCAAAACTGATGGGCACGACGATCTCGGCCTTCACGAACGGGCTGCATGAGAGATAGTTTTGCTCCTTTCTGACGTCCGGGACGATCACGGTTTTCTGGAGTACCGCAGCCTGTCCGCAGACGCCTATTCCAAAGGGTATTCTGATATGCTCGGTCGGTGCACCTGCGAACGGCCCTAGAACGAGGTCGCTCTTGGTATGCTCATCAAGGAAGTAAACGCCGACCCAGTTATAATACGGTACCGCGTCCTTGAGGAGCGCGCAAAGTGCTGCCAGATTCTCGTCTCGTGAAGCGGTGGATTCGATAAGCTGTTTCACGCGCGGAAAGAGTCGAAGGAACGCCGGGTTCGAACTGAGCACCACCGCCTTCGTCCTATTCTAATCCGATTGAATCAACCGAACCGCCGTGCCGTAAGCCAGCAGCTCTGCAGCGCCAGCCATCGTCTGCGAGGTCGTGAACCGAATGTTGAGCACGGCATCGGCGCCGAGCCGCTGCGCATCGTTGATCAGTCGGTTCATTGCCTCCTGGCGCGCATCAGACAGCATCTCGGTATATTCCTGCAGCTCACCGCCCACGATCGTCTTCAGGCCCGCTGCGATGTCCTTTCCGATATGCTTTGCTCGCACGGTGTTTCCGAACGCGATCCCGAGGATCTCGTAGGTGTAGCCCGGAACGGAATCCGTCGTTGAGATAATCATCCTCTCCAGCTTTTCACCTCCTTTCTTTCAGCCCTAACTCCTCATCAGGGTGCTCTAGTATCGCCTCGCGCCCCCGGAAGAGATAGAGCGCGATGCCGATGAGAATGAGCGGGATCGAATACATTAGCGTGATTGGATAGCCAATGAGCAGAATGAGGCCGATAACGATGAAGATGATGCTCGTGATCACCTGGCTCTTCATGGCACTAGATTGGTCGAAAAATACCGAGACTTTTCGATTCCTGGTTCGCCATCCGTGTTTAGTAGCGATGTAGTAATATTCTATACCCCCGCGATGGTCTTCAGCTTCTGAGCGTCCCCGCCGGCCTTTGCCAGAAGATCGGGCATCGTCTCTTTCGTATAGACCGCAGCATTGAGTGCGAGGTTTCGTGCCTGGGAATATGCTTTCTGCAGCAGCGGCTTTATCGTCTCCGATGTCGGATAGGCGATGTCGAGGGCCACGTTGCGTGCCTTGTCACTTGCCTCGTAGAGCAAATCGAGAATGGTAAACCGCGTGGGATAGCAGTACTTCAGGTGTGTTGCGAGCGAGAAGGCTGCGCTGGCACACTCCTGTACGTCAGCAAGGTACTTATCGACGTCGATATGGAGCACCTCAGGAGTGAAGAGCACGCTTCCGTCGCGATCAAAGACTGCGAGCAGGTCCATACCTTCCTTGACCGGATAGATCTCCAGCTTTGCCAGTAAGTCGGCCATCGGTGCAGCGACCACATCGCCCGCCTTCACCGCGACCTTCCGCTGCTTGATCACGACCTTGCCACTCTCGATACCGGCCGGAATACCCTTGCTCTGCAACTCGCCGACGATCGGGCCCGGTCGTAACGAAGTTGGGCCAGCTTCCACCACGATATCGAATGGTGCGGTCGCGCCGGCCTTAATGGGCGCGGGAATCTTGCCCTTCTCGAGTACGGTATACAACTGGAAAGGATCGTAATTGGTGAAGATCAGGGCCATCTGATCATCGATGAACTCAGACATCTTACCCATGCCGCACTCGGTGAAGGAGAGATTAAGCATGCTATTCTTAGAGACGCGGATCTCCGCTTTATCCCTGAAATCCTTGCGGATACGCTGTAACTGGTTGGAGCCCAGCCCGCGGAATTTCGCCATGCCGACCGTAGGATAGTCAGCAATCAGGCCTTTGAGCTTCACTACCTCATCCTTACGCCATTGCAACGCTCGTTTGACTTTTTTCTTCTTTGCCATACTCGTTACCTCAGACTACCTTTACCGCCGGCCCCATGGTCGTCTTCAGGTAGACAGAGCCGATATTCTGCCACCCGCGCTCCAGCCGCGTTTCTACCGCTTTGAGTACCGCATCCGCGTTCTCCGCGATGTCGCGCGCAGCCATGTCACGGCGGCCTACGTTCACCCAGATCGTAGTGGTCTTCGACTTAATCCGCGCGATCTTCGCCAGGCGCTCAAGGAGTGGAGCGGGATCAACAGCAGTCGGGAGCGGCTGTGGCATCTTGCCACGCGGGCCCAGAATCGTGCCCAGGCTCTTACCGACCAGCGCCATGAGCGCTGTGTCGGCCACGAAGTAATCATACTTCTGAACCAGCGTTCGTGCGGTCTTCTTATCCATCTTCTTCAGCTCTTCTGGATCGATAACGTCCGCGCCGGCCGCTTTGGACTTCATCGCCGCCTCACCGGAGGCGAAAACGGCGATCTTCGGCTTCTTTATCTGCTTCGGTAAGACCACGTCGACCGTGATCCGGTTCTTCGGCTGTTTTAAATCAACATTCTTCAAATTGATACAGAGATCAACACTCTCGACAAATCCGCGCTCCTTCGAGCCTAACACTTCCTCTACCGCGCTCACAAGCTCTTCTACTTCCATCTTATTCGCTTATCACCCCGTCATAGACACCGGCGTCAATCTCGCGCTGGATCTCCTTCGGGCTCTTGCCTTCGACCTTCAAGCGCATGGAGACGCAGGTGCCGACCAGCTCCTTCACCGCTGCTTTCATCGACGCGGCCAGGATCCCTTCGCGCTTCATCGCCGCAACCTTCTTCAGTTGTTCGAGCGAGATCTCACCGGTATACTCGGTGGTCGAATCGGTCTTCGCCTTATCGAGCCCGATCTCCTTCTTAATCAGCGCCGCCGTCGGCGGTACACCCACCGAGATATCCACAGTATTGCCCGCGATCGTAATCTTTACGGGCACGGACATGCCCTCGTAAACCTTCGTCTTCTCGTTCACCTGGGCAACGATCTGCTTGATATTAACCCCTAAGGGTCCCAGCGCGGGCCCTAAGGGTGGACCCGGGTTCGCTTTTCCCCCTTCTACCAGGACTTCAACAACGTCCATCTTTTCGCTTCTCTTCTCCTCGATTCTGTAGTGAGTATCAGGTCAGTCTGAGTGACTGGCAGGCGTGCATTCGCAGGCACGAACGCGATGAGCCGCGACGGTGCGTGTGATGCGATCCAAGCCGCCTGAGCCGCTTGATAGTAGACCCTACGTTATTTTATTTCTTTACCCGTGTAGGTAGGTGGTTAAAGCATAAAAAGCACCGACGGGGCTGAGTGGTTATCTGCTCTACTCATAGTAGGCCGGCGTTAAACGAGGGATCTCTTCCCCGCTTTGGTATCGGAGTAGTATCTCATGAGGTAGCGAGACTATGAAAGAACCAGAAACAGTTCATCCTCTGTGTGGACAGCACTATCTAGTTTTAGCGCAAGAACTTACTTTGGCGCTAACAAGCCTTGCTGCGAACGCCCGAAAAATGCACAACGTTAGTAGGAATAGAAGCGACTTTGGCATCAAAGCACGAGCGGTATTCAGGGCACTCGCTTTAATAAGCTCGCACACCCATGTTACCGATAGATGCGTGGTCGTTGTTGTGACTACACTCACCCGCCACTCATCTACCCACCTACACGAACCAACCATGGGAGTCAACATTGGCGACCTTGTATCACCCCGTGCAACGAAGTTGGAAGCACTTGCTGGCAAGATCGTTGCGATCGACGCTTACAATACGCTCTACCAGTTTCTGAGCATCATCCGCCAGCCGGACGGCACGCCGCTCCAGGACGCTCAGGGCCGGGTCACCTCGCACCTCTCCGGCCTGATCTACCGCACGTCCCGGTTATTGGAGCTGCACATGAAGCTGATCTTCGTCTTCGACGGTCAACCCTCGGAGCTGAAGACCGAGGTGATCCGGGCACGGTCGGAGCGGCGCAGGGAAGCGCGGCAGAAATGGGAAGTGGCGAAGGTGGTGGCGCCTGAAGAGGCACTGAAGTACGCTAAAGCATCGACACGACTCAGCGACGAGATCATTGAGGATGCGCACATTCTCCTGCGGTATTTGGGCGTCCCCTGCGTGCAGGCGCCAACAGAAGGGGAGGCACAGGCCGCGTATATGGTTAAAAAAGGCGATGCTGAGCTCGTTTCCTCCCAGGATTTCGACTGCCTGCTCTTCGGCGCGCCGGTGATGATCCGGAATCTCACTGCGCCGCGGCGCGACGCGAAGCTCGAGCTTATTTCGTTACACGAACTCGAAGCAGAGCAGGGCATAACGAGGGAAGAACTCGTGGATCTCGCTATCCTCATCGGTACCGATTTCAACCCGGGTGTGAAGGGCGTCGGCGCGAAACGCGCGCTCAAGCTCATCAGAGAGCATCACGGTATCGGGCAGATCCTGGAAGCCGGTATGTTCACGGAGGCTGAAGGGTTAGAAGGCTACGCGCACGTGCGTGAGATCTTCCTGCAGCCCGCAGTGAACGAGTCGTACGAACTCGCGTGGGGCGCCGTGAACGAGGCACAAGTGATCGAATTCCTCTGTGAGGAGCACGATTTCTCCGAAGAGCGGGTGCGTAAGGCGCTCGAAAAGATCACCGTGCAGACCGGGACGAACACACTGAAGAAAACGCAGCGGAGCATCGAGCAGTGGCTCTGAGCCTCAGCGCCCTGAAGATGAAGAGCAACCAGGGATAGTTAGTGGAATTAAAAACTCGCTGCAGTACAACGAACATCGAAACGAGTCAGGTAACGGTAACGGGAGAATGAAGCACAGAAAGATTGAAGCCACAAGCACAGTGCATATCAGTGCTCTGAGCATGAAGCCCTCATATATCTCGAACGGGGGTGAGATCGCAGCCGGTGCACGGGAGACACATCGTCTGCGCCTCCTCCACGTTAAACCCGTACTTTTCTAATAGTTCGCGGGTCATCATGCCGAGTTTCAGCAGCCGTTCTCCACTCGGTCTGGTAGCCTCTAATTCGTCTTTTCTGAGCTGCGGGATCGTTATCGGTCGGAGAATAGGAATGACGCCCATCTTCGCCAGATACTCCACGCCCGTACGCACGCACTCGTCCGTTTCACCGAGCCCGATGATGAAGTTCGTGGAGACATGATTCTTCCCAAAGACACGCACAGCATCCCGTAATGAGTCAAGTATGAAGTCGAGCGATATTCCTTTCCGTCCGCTGCAGACCCGTTCGAAGATCGTGCGGTCCATGGTCTCCACGTTGTACTTCACCTCATCAACCCCAGCGTCCTTGAGCCGCTGTGATGAATCGTAAGTGGGATGGACCGAGACGCCGATGGGTAGGTTGAATTGGGTCAACGCTTTCACTACTTCAATCACGCGGTCGATCTCATCTTCTGGTGAGTGCGCGACGCCTGTGGTGAGCGCGATCGCCTTCAGCTTGCCGGTCTTCGCTGCACGTTCAACAATTCCAAGGACCTCGTCCAGGGTCTTTATGTCGCCCTGCAGGATGGGCACGGTGCAGAATTTACAATCATAAACGCAGCGCTCACTCAGCGTGATATACGCCTGTTCAGGGCAGTGCGCGAGGATCTGCTCGAGCTCGCCTCGCACCAGCTCCCTGCCGTCTTTCAGGATGATCACGGCGCCATTCGCACTGACCATCGTGAGTGGCGAGTCCTTTGAGAGCTCCAGACGTACGCGATGCCCGTTGAATCGGAAGAAGATCGATTTGAGCCCTGTGCCGGGCCCTGCTGTGGAGACAGAGATGCCTGAGAGCACAGACTCATCCACAGCAACCGTGCCAATGGCCACCAGTTCAGCTTTGAGCATGACGCTCGATTCGGGCATTTTATCTCCCTTCACCAACGTTTTGAGATGAATCGAAAACTACATCCATCTGATATGTCGGTAATACGAAAAAGGTACTCATTAATCCTTTATCCCGAACAGCTCAGCTGCATTCTTCCAGAGCAATCGCTCCAGCACCTCCGGCTTGTACGAGAATCGCGTAAACGCTTCCAGGCTCTGCTTCAACGGCCTCACCGGATACGACGAGCCATAGAGTATCCGATCGCCTAAATAATGGTTCGCCGCGTCCACCCAGTCCTGTGCGCCCGGGAAGCCGGGAATGAACTGGAAGAAATCGGGCAGCACCCACAGGTTACCGAGCGATGCATTCGCGATCATCACCCCTATCATCTGGTGAATGTGGGGGAAAGCGCCATGCACCACGACGATCTTCAGCGTGGGGAAATCATTCGCGACCCGCTGGATGCGATAGGGCTCTGCGTACGAAATATCCGGCCCCTGCATCAGGCTGCAGGTGAGGTACAGGACGCCGCATAGCTCCGCACACCGCTCATAAATCGGATACATGCGGTCATCATCAACGTAGCGTGGTGGCACCCACCAGCCAGGATCGATCGCAATACCCGCAAACTTCAGGTCCGTGATCGTACGCTCGACCTCAGCAACCGCATTCACGTCCGTTCCGTTAATGCCTGCGAGCGCCACGGGGAATCGGTCGGGAAAGCGATCACGGAGTTCTGCGATATCCTCATTTGCGGCCATACGGTGCCCTGCCTGCCGGCCTACCAGCACGCCCCGGGTAATACCGGCCTCATCCATCTCCGCGAGGAAGAGCTCGAGCGATTTCTGGGTCATCGAAGCGGGCCGTTCATAGCCGCTGACAAGTGGGCTGCGTTTGACCGATGGCCGCGCTCCTGGCGCGGATGCCAGCACCTGTTGCAAGCTCTTGTACGGCGGTCGTACACGTGCATCAATGATCATTTCTCGGGTGAGTCGTGTAGTAACATGCTCTTGTTTGTGCTTGCATTACTAATTTCTCCTGAGTAACAGTTCTATTTTTCTACAGTATAAGTTCTATTTTTCTACAGTATAAGTTCTATTTTTCTACAGTATAAGAGAGAAGCTTGCAAGCTTGCCTGCATTCGTCTCGTCTTTATATATGATCTGCGCCTATATCAGTTGGAGCCAAAGGGTGTGATCTTTAACCGAATTACTTCGCCGGGTTTGGCGCATAACTCATACTTTGTCGGATCCCAGGATACCGCCGCGGTTGTTGATCCGCGCAGGGATGGTGAGATTTACCTCGAGCTGGCCGCGCGTGAGGAGGTGCGCATCAGGTACATCTTCGAGACGCATCGGAATGAGGATTATATAGTTGGTTCGATCGAGCTCGCGGAGCGCACCGGTGCAGAGATCTTTCACGGCTCGGGTCTGGAATGGGGCTATGGCACAACGCTACAGGAGGGCGCGCTATTCCAGATCGGGCGTCTGGAGCTCTCCGCACTGCACACTCCGGGCCATACTGATGAGAGCATGTCGTACGTATTGATAGACCGATCGACAGGTACAGAGCCGATCATGGTCTTCACGGGCGATGCACTCTTCGTCAGTGACGTGGGTCGAACTGATCTTTATGGGCCGGATGAAGCGCCGCGACTGGCTGGCTTGCTCTACGAGAGTATATTTGAGAAGCTTCTCCCGCTCGGCGACGGTATCATTCTCTGTCCCGCCCATGGTGCTGGCTCGGTCTGCGGCGGTCACATCAGCGAGCGAAATGAAAGCACGTTAGGCATCGAGCGGATGCAGAATCCCGTTTTGCAGGTGCGAAATAAAGAGGAATTCGTTGCGTACAAGCTTCGCGAGCACCATGAACGTCCGCCCTATTTCCGCCAGATGGAACTGTACAACCTTGCAGGTGCGCCGCGATTGGGTAGAATCTCGCTGCCAGCTCCCTTACCGCCCAGCGAGTTCAAGGAAGAACTGGCGCATGGCGCGGTCGTGCTCGATGCGCGAACTCCAGCTGGCTTTGGCGGGGCTCATATCAAAGGCGCGTACAATATCTGGCTCGGTGGGATACCTGCCTTTGCGGGTTGGGTCCTCTCTTACGATACGCCGCTGCTCCTGGTGCTCGAGTCCGGTGCCGAGCTTGAGACTGCGGTCCGCTACCTCGTTCGTCTGGGATATGATCAGATCGCTGGGTATCTAAAAGGCGGTATTGTCGGGTGGTACAATGCCGGTCTTCCGGTCGAGCAGTTGGGGCTCTCGACGGTGGACACACTGAAAAATCGGCTTGAAAGCGGTGAGGATCTCCTCGTGCTCGACGTGCGTGATGAGAATGAATGGCGAGAAGGGCATATCAAAGACGCGCTCCATATTTATGTGGGGCAGCTTCAGAATCGGCTGGATGAAGTACCACAGGATCGTCCGATTTCCGTTTTCTGCAATATTGGCCACCGTGCGAGCCTGGCTGCGAGCATCCTGCTCCGCGCGGGCTTTACCAATCTCTGCTGCGATGTGCTCGGGAGTATGCGCGCGTGGACGGCCAAAGAGTTCCCTTTGATACGGGAAAATGGGTAAGGGCACAAGCATCCGGAGAGCACAGCAACGAAACCGAGCTGAAAGGAGAAGATTGATTCGGTTGCAATAATAGCCGTACGGGGACCGAACGTGAAATCACGGCACTTCGAGCACGAGTTCGATCTCCTTGCCGGCAAGCTCAGTCAATGCGGCATCTAAGAACTGCTTCGTTTTAACAAGATCAGTCTCGAGCGTAGCGATTCGCTTTGTTGCGCGCTCACGTTCCCCCTGTGCTTGCGTGAGTTGCTCCTGCGCGTCCGAAAGCGCCCGCTTGCGCTCCTCTTTCTCCTGCAGGATCGCTGCATTCGCACAGGAAGCATCCACTTCTGCGATCTGCGATAGTAATCTCCGCCGTTTCTCTGCGATCGAGACAAGATCAGCCTTGAGTAGCTTATCCAGCCAGCTCAGTACAGTCTCGCGTTTTCGATCCTTTAATACCGTGGGATCGTCCTCAATGAGCCCCTTTATACTGCTGAGCGATCCCGTGATATCGCCCTCAAGTGCCTGACTCGGCGATTCGAGGAGTGACGAGATCGCACGCCGATCGACCGGCGCGAGCGAGAGGCGGCCTGATTCGTCCTGTTTCATGAGCAGCGTCAGCGGTTTAGAGAGCGGTGTGAAGAGCTTTTGCACGTTTGACTCGAGTTTTTCCAGCTCCGCCTGTAAGACTGATCGCTCGTGCTCGAGCGCGGTGAACCGCTGCCATTCTTCACCTGCTTCCAGCGTTTGCTGCTGCTTCCGCTCAGTCTCAATGCGCTGGTTGAGCGCTGTGAGCTCGTTTTCCTCGTTGCTGAGGTGCTCGCGTTCCTGTAGGAGCTCTGCATGCAGCTTCTTGATGTTCGCCACGAGTTCAGGCATGCGTTCCAGCACCTGAAGCTGCTGCTTTTTGCCCTGTAACGGCGCGATCAGCAGGTCGAGGCCGCTTCGCAGCTGGTTTAGCTCATTGATGATCTCTTTGATCTCGTTAGGGAAGAGCGAGCGGACACAGTAGATATTGGTCTGCGATTTGCCAAACGGGAATTCGAGTGCCGCGGTGGTCTCACGATGAAAGGCTATAATAGTGTGATAATCGGTCTGTGCGGGCGGCGTAATCTTTTCGGTTATCGCCTGGAGATGCTTGATCATCTTCTTCCGGCTCGTTAACCCGATCTTCACGATACGATCCGGCACCTGCTCTGTCGAGTCCGCGTCCTCGAGCTCAGCAACACGTTGCTTGAGACGGTCACGACTCTCACGAATCGCGGTATATCCCTGCTCGGCGTTCGTACTGAGATCACCGAGGAGCGATTTCGAGACCTGCGCCAACCATGCATCAAGCTCCTCGAAAATCACGGTGGTTGGTACTGCGATTTCCTCCCTGCCACGGAGCCGACTGAGCCACTTCACAAAGGTACTTACTGGTTGCTCCCTTAAAGGTTTTCAAAAGGCCCAGGCCGGTGCGATACTCCTTAATACCTCCCCCTTCTGTTTATCTCATGAGCCGGAACTTGATCCGATTTACTACAGCACCATGAACTATCACGCACTCATCGACACCCTCTCGGTAGAGCTTTCTGCACTCGCGTTAGATCGGTACAAATTCTTCAGTGCGAGTATCGAGAGCCCGCCGCTTGCTGAGCATCTAGCCAGGATAAAGTTGCGGCTACCCGTAATAAAGGGCCAGGGGGTTTACGAGCTCACCGCGGAATCGCTCGTTGGACGTCTCAAGCCCGCATTTTGTATCGCCCAATGGCTAGGCGAGGAGTACCCTACAGTACTCTGGCATCACGGGAACGCAGAGCGCCCCTTTGATTTCCGCTGGTTCAGCACGACAAGCTTCAAGCGGATCTTCCTCGGCTCGCGTGAGCCCATTCAGGCTAACCTCATTGTGCTCGCCGCGCCTTTTCACCGGCGCTCACTGAAGACCTATGCGGAGCAACTGCGCTATCTGGCGAAGTTCGCGGCCATGATTGCCGTCTCAGTTACGCTCGTTGACGATTTGACGAGCTATTTCAAATTGAGTACGGGCAGCCGTGTGATGGTGACCGGTATCAGCCTGGGCGGCTGGGTCACAAATATCCACCGCGCGTTTTACAATACCGCCGATAGCTATGTGCCCTTACTCGCCGGTGCGGCGCTTGGCGACATCTTTACGAGTTCTGTTTATCGAAAGCTGACCGGGCGTTGCGCGCGCGCGAGCCCCGAAGAACTGAGAGCGGTGCTCAATTTCGAGCCGGAGTTCGCACGAATACAAGCGAATAACGTATTCCCGTTACTGGCACAGCATGATCAGATCATCCGTTTTGATCGTCAACGGATCTGCTATGGCAACCGGCGGATCGTGACACTGGAAAAAGGACATCTTACTGCCTCACTGGCAGCTAACGAGCTCAGAGGGCACATTATCCGGCAGCTAGAACAGCTCATGCGCGCATAAATAACGTATCTTCAGTCAGTGCCTTTTAGGTAGACTGGAAGCGTTACCTGTCTCGTGGGTTTGATGAGCTCTACCAGTTTGCGCTCCGTATACCCGAACGGTGAGAGGATGCTCTCACCGGCTCGTAGCAAAAACCGAACATAGCGCTTCTTATCATAGTGTTCCGTGCCCTCAGCCAGCGCCCAGGCCTTGACCTTTTTCGCATAGCGCCCTGAGCCTGCATCGGTCACGATATACTGTATCCGCTCGCCAGGGTGCACGGCTCGTCCGCGCCGCTTCAACTGGAGCAAGCATGCAGCGCTGTTGGTCACGTGCGAATAAAACTCAAGTTCACGTGAGACCACAGGCGTGAAGACCAGCTCATCCAGGGCGCACTCGCCGTTCACAATGCGATCGGCATACTCGCGGAGTACTCCGATAACCTCGGGCATGAGTTCGTACAACGCCGCCACGGTATCAGCTCTGGCCATTACCTTTAACATATCCAGCTGTGCATTCCGGATCATCTGCGGCGTATCGCTGCGCCTCAGCTCCAGGCCGCGGATCTTCATCGTGCCGTCTGCGAAGAGCCCGTAATAGCGGTTCAGCGCGCCTCCGTCCCGGGCCTTTCGCGGCAGAAAGACGACCCAGCGGTACACGCCTTCAAGCTCCAGCGGCATGCCCGTCTCATGCTCGATCGCTTGCCGCAAGAGCTCGTGGTCGCGTGCAGTCCGCGCAGCGCCCTTCAACCAGAGTGAATCGATGATCCCGTGGAGCACCTCATAGCCACGCTCTTCGGCGATCTGCGCGGTCTGGAGCAGCAGCTCTCTGCCGTACGCATTGATCGCTTCGTGGCATTCGATCCGGCCGAACCGAGCATTTCTGTAGCCGGTATACCCAAAACAGGTGACGAGGATCCATTTCAGGACGTTCTTCCGCGCCTCGTAGACCGCCCGTTGATCCCGCCATCTGCTCGACTTCACACGTCGCTTGTATTCACTCCGGCGCGCGATCAGCGGCTCCAGAACACGAGGGATCAACCCCACCCGCTGCTCGCAGATCGGGTAATCGATCAGTGGGACGCGATGGCTGCTCTCAGGGCAGCACGAGCAGAGCACGGTCTCGGGCGAGATGTTCTGCTTCACCATAATAGTGGGATAGAGCGAGGTGAAGTCGATCTCCAGAACGTCCTCGTGGACGCCCACGCGGGGATCATAGATCATACCGCCGCGATCGGCGAGGAAGAGCGTTTGCGCGTTTTTAAACGCCTCGGGCACATTCTTCTTCCAGCGGACGAGGACGTTCTCCTGTGACGCCTCTGCGATTTGCATCGCGGTGATCACCGTGCCGGGAGTCACGCGGGAGAGCGATTGCAGCGGGATCCGGGATAATCGTGCGAGCTCGATCAAACCGGGGAGCCCGCCCTCCCGGATGAGGAATGAGTTGCTCTGATCGATGTGTATCCGGCCGTTGAAGAGGCATGTCGGTGGGCGGTAGATAACGCGCCCGTAGCTGAAGTACGACTTCCCTGGTCCCACCGGCCTGAGGTCGCGTCCGCGGCCGAGGAAGAAGTCATCAAGCCCGTTGACCCTTGCCCGTTCCATGAGATACGGAATGAGGAACGCATCGCCGTTCGTGGTATACATAATATCCGGGTCCGCAGCAGTGATAGTTCCAAGGAGTCCGAGGAGCAGGTCCTGTTCAGTGCGGCCCGTCACCGGCTTGCGATCGAGCAAAATCTCAGATAAGGGACATGCAGCCGTGTGCGGGCTTGTAGCAGTGACCTTGCCCTCCAGGCTGACGCTTCGGAGCTCAGGGAGCTGATAATCAATAGCGGTGAGGTCTTCGAGCAGCTCGAACTCTGACTCGCCCGTTACGGCGATCCGAGCCATCGGGACGATGCCCTTCTCCAGCAGAAACGCCGTAGGGATGCTAAGATCCACATTGAAGAGCTGGTAGAGCGCGTAATCGCCCATCTCATCGATCTCTCGCGCGAGCTTCATGAACATCCGGTACTCCGCGAGCGTGATTCTTAACACCTCCTGCGCAGGCTCGCCTGGCCACAGCCGCTTCTCCTCGTACCCCAGTGCGTTGATGAACGGCTCATCCTCGAAGGTCGCTTCCAGCACCTGCAAGTTCGCCGGCGCCGAGTGCACATAAAGAGACGGTAAGAAGGGGCATTCCACCTTCTCGACCGCGCCATTCTCCTGTTTAAGCCAGAGCACGATCGTGTTCCGCTCATAATCAGCACCGACGTCGAGTACCCAGCCGTTCACTGCTACTGCTCCTCCTCCTGGTGCTGCTGCTCGAGCTTCACGACCTTCGCTCGCAGCTCATCGAGCTCTGTTCGCAGCTCCGCAAGCTCACGCTCCTGTTCCACCAGGATAGACATGAAGAGCGATTCGCTGGGGTCAACGCGTGCGTCGTAGCTGGCCGCGCTGGCGTGTGCGCGCGCTTTCCCCATCAGGCGATCGAACGCTTCCCGGTCCTCTTTCCGCAACGCTTTTCGGAACCGTTCCCAGTCGGCGATCAGCTCTTCCAGCACCGTCCGATAGGTGCGGACCGTTCTACCCATTTTGCTTACCACCGCCTATAAACTCATCCAGTGTCGTTTGATAGATCGAAAGTGGCACGTAGTCCATGAGGATGCCACGCGTGTGTTGGCGTAGCCTGACACCCTTCTTCCTGCGCTCTATACTGATCTGCTCCTCTGGGAGCTTTGCGAGAACTTCATCAACCGCAAGCGCGCGCGACGAGGGCGTTCGCGTTCGCCGCCGCTTCGTGACCACCGTGATCAACTGCCGGTCGAGGGTGCTCGTTTCGATGCGAGCAACGCATCGTCTTAACCTGGCGAGCGCCTCCTTCTCGGCTACCGCCCGATCCATGAAGAGATCTGTAATGCGAGCAACGACCAGCAGGCCGGGCTCCGCCTGATCAAGCACCGCATCGAGCCGATCAGAGATGATCGTGTCCAGTTGATACGCGGTGAACGCCCGTGCAACCAGTATCTGAGGAAGCACTGCAGCTGGCTTTAGCCCTGACCGCTTGGCGAGCGTCGCAATGAGGTAAGGATCGATGGAATTACCGCCATCCACGTAAACGACCCGCTTTCCCAGATGCGTGACCGCGTTGATGGCGAGCAAGGAGAGCAGCTCAAAGATGAAAGGATGGTTGCCCTCAATCATGCTCACGGTGCCCGCTTTGAAAGCTCCTAAAAACGGATCGAGCCGCGGCAGCCCGGTGGATATGCTTGCCCTTGACGGCATTGCTCCGTCGCGTCCGCGGTGCGCGGGCGGCTTCGCTTCCTCGAAATATGAGCTACCTGAAGGCACGGTAAACAGCCCCTGTGGTGCGCGCACTGCGCACGGCACGCTATAACTAATAAGGTCGAGCTGAACTTAAATTCTAAAGCGGGATACCTACGATCGTATTTTCACCAACCCGCGGATGTACAGCCGCACCCAGGTGAACGCGATGAGCGCGCCAACGATATTCGCAATCACCAGCCCCCACCAGACCCCGACGAGTCCCCAATCGAAGACCACAGCAAAGAGAAACGCGAGCAGTACGGTGAGAATGATCGTGCGTAAGAGGGTAACGAGCAGTGCGTTCACACCCTTGCCCGTGCCCTGGAAGACCGCGGAAGAGAGCATACCGAACGAGATAGAGGGGTAAAAGAGGCAGATGATCCTGAGGAAGAGCGTGAGGTCGGGCGCGATCCGTGCGGCCGCTTCCGCTTGCGTGAAGGCTGCTGCGATCTGCGGCGCGAATGCGAAGGTAGCAACGGCGATCACGGTCTCTAGGAGTAGCCCGATCTTAATAGCATAGAAATGCGCGATGCTCAACCGGCTAAAGACGCGCGCACCATAGGCCGCGCCGGTGACCGGTACAACTGCAGTCGCTATTCCGATCGTGGGCAGAGTAGCCATGCTCGCCACCCGCCAGCCGGTCGAGTAGACTGCGACGCCGTCCGTCGTATCCACCATCACGATAATTACGTTCAGGACGAGCATCGTGAGCGACATGGAGAGCTGCATCGCAGCCGAGGGCAGGCCAACGCTGAACAGATCTCTGACAATGAGGCGATCGCAGGCAAAATCGCGGAAGGCGAACGAGACGTACGTGTCCCGTTTGAAGAGCAGCCAGTTGAGCATGAGGAGTGAGGTGATGCCGAGCGAGAGCACGGTCGCCCAGGCTGCTCCCGCGATACCGAGCCCGAGCGTGTAGATGAAGATCGGATCAAGGACAATGTTCAGGCCAGCGCCGAGCGCCATTGCGTACATCGCACGCTTCGCATCGCCTTCGCCGCGCAGGATCGCATTCGCGACATTCGAGAAGAAGAGGAAGATGCTGCCCGCGAAGACGACCTGGCCGTACGCGACCGTCATGGACACCGTCGAGCCGGCTCCGATGCGGATAAAGATATCCTCGGCAAATACCACTAGGGGAACGGTATAGCTAACAGCGAGGATCACCATGATGATGAGCGTATGAACCGCGACATTATCCGCACCCGCCTTGTCCTGCGCGCCGATTCGTCGCGCGAGTGCCGAGCCCGTGCCCACGCCCAGCCCGTTGGAGAGCGCCATTGCGAAGAAGAAGAACGGGAAGACGAATCCAATGCCAGCGAGCGCGTCCGCTCCGAGACCCGCAACCCAAAAAGCGTCCACGAGATTGTACAGCGTTTGGATCGACATCGCAGCGATCATGGGCAGTGCGAGCTTCCAAATCGCACGCTTCGGATCGCCGAGCAGCGTCTTCACACCTTCCGTTGCATCCGTTCGTGCGCTCGCACGCGAAACACCGTTTTTCGTCACCGTTGTTCGACCTTCAAAGCAGTCAGCCGCTAGCTAGTCTAGTCCCTTCCGAGAAACTCATCTAGCTTGTGCTCGAATTCCGGTAGCTTTTCTTTAAATACCGCGATCATTTCTGCATCTTCATCATCGGTCATACCACGATTGAAGAGCGTGTGAATATAGCTGCCGACGACCGTATCAACAACGCCCGCGGTATAGCTCAGCATTGTTTCACGCATCGGCTCAATTCCTATACGCGCCAAAAAATCACGCTCTGCTTCCGCAATTGGCTCAAAGTTCTCGAGCCATGCGCTTAATACCTCTTCTAGATTCGCTCTCACTTCGTCTGGAAGTGTCATGTTCTTTCGCCTCATAGTCCTGTTAATGCTCTCACAATGAACAGCTCAATGCTCACCGGTGAACGAATACGGAAATTACCGTACCACGAGACCGGCATTGCGAGGATATTCATGAGTATACCGCAGGAAGAGAAAAGCACGTGGGGTTTCTTGTAGTCTCGTATAAGCTCACGCGAAACAGCGATAGTGATGCAAGAGGCACGCCGAACAGCCTCTCCGGCCAATTCTACCACAACTCCACACGCGGCAGCCAGTCGTTATAAAGGCTCGCATCAATCTCGCCGTTTGCATATGCAATATGCCAGCCGTCAGGTACGGGTAGTTCAGCATATAGCCGTTGTCGCCATGCTTCCAGTAGCATCCGAGGTCGTCCCATGAAATCAGCCGCGCAACAAACGCGATGCTCGGTCAGAGCCGCTAGCGTATCGAGCCAGCGTTCCCCGACCTTTGAGCGCATCATGTGGTGGTCGAGAATGAGCGTGTCAATTTCATGCGCGAGTCGAACGGCATTACTCCACGCTAATCGCCGCTGTTTCTGTGCCAGGTGTGGGAGATATAGTGGCGGGCCCGACGCAAACACGATCGTTGGCTGCCACGCGAGGACACGGGTGACAGCCTCTTCATCGAGCAACTGGATATCCGAAGCGTGCACGAATACGTCCTTCCCGTCTGCGATCCTTGTCATCATCACCCTGCCACCTCCCTCGTTGCGGCAGCCGTGTGGAACGGACGAGGAGAAGCTCATGCAGCCGTCATGCAGTTCCTCGGCGATCGTGAATTCACCGTCAAGCAGCCCGTGGAGCGCACTTATTCGGCTTTTCATGCTATGTGAGAGTCCTTGAGGTCCTTTCGTCCAGAACCTGAGTTTATCACCCTGATTTCGGCATGCCGTAGCTGCGTCCTGCGCGGCGAGCTGATAGGGATTCGCATCGCTCAACGGGACATGGTCGCCGTGGAAATGGCTGAGCACAACGTCCGTCGCATCTGTTAGGGCCGTGAGAATCTTCTGACGCACGGTCACGCCGACGGCGACCTGTAACGGGTGGGGCAACAACCCGTGACGGGTGTAGCCGAGCGCAACGCCGGGATCAATGAGAATCTTCCGGCCATTTACGGCTACAATGCAACTGAGGCCGCGAACGCCCAGCGATTCCGTGCCCAGTATCTCAATATGCATGAGACCACTCCCTGGCGGACTTGAACATGGAGCTATCTTCCACCACCTCCTCCAATTGACCTATTCGCCGCACGTTCGCAATCACGCGCTGTTAGATCTCGCCCGCATTCCCTCGTAAAAAATACTCGGCGACGAGTTCCGTGAAGGAAGTGGGCTCTGGTTTCACCCCGATGACCCTTGCCCGGACCTTTCAGGCAACGAGCAACAAGCTTGCGGCTTACTTGAAAATGGCTGAGGTGCCGATCACGAGTATCACATCTCAGGTGCTTACCGCCAGGTCCAGCGATCGTACGTGCGGCAAGCGTGAGCGTTTCCTCACAAGCAATCATTTATTTGTCACCTGAATTATTATGCTGCTACCATAAAGAGTACTATAAGCACAGAGACGCGGATCTACGGGTTTTGCGGCTACAAGGAGCTCTCGTAATCATGAGCGATGCGAAAGGGCGGAAACTGCTACAGGTTGCACTCGACGTGACCGAACTGGACCGGGCGATGCAGCTCGCGAAGGAATGTGTAGCTGGCGGTGCCGACTGGCTCGAAGCGGGTACGCCCCTGATCAAGAGCGAGGGCATGCATGCGATCCGAACGTTACGGGATGCATTCCCCGGGGCGAAGATCATCGCTGATATGAAGATCATGGATACCGGTGCGATCGAGGTAGAGATGGCAGCGAAATCAGGTGCGGCGGTCGTTTCAATCCTCGCCGCTGCAGACGACGCCACGATCCAGGACGCCGTACGGTCCGCCCGGAAATACGGTGTGGCCGTGATGGTAGACCTCATGAACGCAGCTGACCCGGAAAAACGTGCGCGCGAACTGGACGCGCTCGGCGTGGATTACCTCTGCGTGCATGTGGGGATCGATCAGCAGATGAGGGGCATGGACACATTACAACTCCTCGAGCAGGTGGCTGCTGCGGTGTCAATTCCCTTAGCCGTTGCGGGTGGCATCGATGCGGAAACGGCAGCTGAGGCCGTGCAGTTGGGTGCCGAGGTCATTATCGTCGGCGGTAACATCACACGCACGGCGAACGTGGAATCAGCAACGCGGCAAATCCGGGAGAGTATGGATTCTGACTGGGCAGCAGGACGAGGTCGCGAGAAACTAAGCCGTGATGATGAGATCCACGCGCTCTTTGAGCAAGTAAGCACCCCGAATATCTCAGACGCACTGCACCGCAAGGGCGTTATGCACGGTATACGGCCCGTCTTCGAGGGCATCAAGCTCGTTGGCAAGGCAGTCACCGTGCAGACCTTTGAAGGCGACTGGGCAAAGGTGGTTGAGGCTATAGATACCGCAAAGGAAGGCGAGGTAATCGTGGCATACGCGGGCGCGAAGGACATTGCGCCCTGGGGTGAACTCGCTTCCTGGAGTTGTAAGCAGAGGGGCATCGCCGGTATCGTGATCGATGGTGCGACACGTGACGTGGATGAGATACGACGCATCCGGTTCCCGGTCTTCGCGCGCTTTATCGTTCCGAATGCGGGTGAGCCAAAAGGATTCGGAGAGCTGAACACGGAGATCACCTGCGGTGGTCAGGAGGTCAGACCGGGTGACTGGATCATTGGCGATGACAATGGCGTGGTGGTCGTGCCCAGGGAGCGTGCCTACGAGATTGCGCGGCGTGCAAAGGAAGTCTGGAAGAACGAAGAACGGGTACGTGAAGAGATAAAACGCGGTAAGACGCTTTCACAGGTGCTGGATCTGTACCTGTGGGAGAAGAAATGACAGTTAATCGTAACGGTTTCCACTCGCTCATCCCGTACTGCCGGGAAGCAGAAAAGAAAGGAATCAGCCGGTCAGGGAAATAATATGAATGAGGGAAGGCTCCCTCAATCATCTTCCAGGGCAGTATCTCTACTTGCCCTCCTCATCCTTCACGTCATACTCGACATCAACGTAGTCGCTCTCTGCCTTCTCCCCGGCGTCTGGTTCTTTCTTGCCCGCGGCAGCTTCCGCTTCAGCAGCCTGCCTCGCCGCCTCCTGGTAGACGACTGCAGAGACGGCATGCAGTGCTTTCGTCAGCTCATCCGTGTCCGTCTTGATCTTCGCGATGTCAGTGCCCTTTAAGGACGCTTTTAGCGCATCCTTCGCGCGCTCAACCTTCTCCCGCTGGTCGGCAGGTATCTTCTCACCGAGCTCCTCGATCGTCTTTTCCGTGGTGTACACGAGCGAGTCAGCCTGATTCCGGAGTTCTATCTCCTCTTTACGCTTCCGGTCATCTTCACTGTACCGCTCCGCCTCCTTCACCATCTCGTCTATCTGCTCCTTTGGCAGTTTCGTTGACGCGGTGATTCTGATAGAAGCCTCCTTACCGGTTCCCAAATCCTTCGCCGTGACGTTTAAAATACCGTTCGCGTCGATATCGAAGGTTACCTCAATCTGGGGAATACCGCGTGGTGCGGGCGGAATACCATCCAGATGGAACCTCCCCAGCGAAGTATTGTCCGCAGCCATTGGCCGCTCGCCCTGCGTGACATGGATCTCTACGCTTGTCTGGCTATCCGCAGCGGTGGTGAATATCTGTGATCGCTTCGTTGGGACCGTCGTGTTCCGCTCGATCAGGGCGGTGGCAACACCGCCAAGCGTCTCCACACTGAGCGTCAACGGTGTCACGTCGAGTAGAACGATCTCCTCCTTCACCTGCCCTGCGAGAATGCCTGCCTGGATCGCCGCGCCGAGTGCAACGGACTGCATGGGATCAATGCCGCCCTCCGCCTTCTTGCCAAGAATGTGCTCGAATCGCTCTTTCACGATCGGCATACGCGTTGGCCCGCCGATGAGGATGATCCGGTCGATCTCCGCAGCAGAGAGCTTCGCATCTTTCAGGGCCTGTCGTATCGGCGCGTCCACCCGTCTCAGGGTCGGCTCGGCCAATTCCTCTAACTTCGCTCGTGTTAGGGTCTCTTCAAAATGCCGCGGCTCACCATCCTTTACCGCGATAAAAGGGAGATTGATGCTCGTCGAGACCGATGAGGAGAGTTCAATCTTCGCTCGTTCCGCTTCGTCCCGTATGCGCTGCAGTGCCGTTAAATCGGCTCGTAAATCGATACCTTCTTTCTGCTTGAAGCCCTCAATCAGCCAGTTGACGACGGCAGCATCGATGTCAGTGCCACCGAGCTGCGTATCACCGTTCGTGGCAAGCACTTCGAAGACGCCTTCGCCTATATCCATGATCGTGACGTCAAATGTGCCGCCGCCGAAATCGAGGACGACGACCTTATATTCGCCCGCTTTGCCGAGCCCGTAAGCCATGGCGGCCGCCGTGGGCTCGTTTATTATCCGTTTCACCTCGAACCCGGCAATTTCGCCGGCGTCCTTCGTCGCCTGCCGCTGATTATCATCGAAATATGCCGGCACGGTGATCACCGCCGCATCAATCTTCTCACCCAGATACGCCTCCGCGTCCGTCTTGATCTTCTGCAGCACCATCGCGGAGATCTCTTGCGGCGTAAACTCTTTGTCCACGGTCTTCACGTAAATCTTCTCAGCCGTGCCCATCTTCCGCTTCACTTCGCGTACCGTGCCCTCTGGATTCACGATTGCCTGTCGCTTCGCTGCTACACCGACCAGCCGCTGTTTGTCCTTAGTAAAGGCAACGACCGAGGGAAACATCTTCCCACCGTAAGCGCTGCCCTCGGCACTCGGTATAATTTTCACGTCGCCGCCTGCACCTACGAATGCCGCTTCTGAGTTCGTTGTTCCGAGATCTATGCCAATAATCCTTTCCATTTTACAAAACCCCTTCTTGTCCTTGCATCCTTACCTGGTATATAAAAAAAAAGCTGAACTAACGTCTAAGAAAAAAAGAAAAAAAAGGGGAAAAAAGAGGAAAAAAAGTGGTTAGTACTCCTCTTCCATGCCACCCATGCCACCTGGCGGCATGCCGCCACCACCTGGCATCTTCTCTCTGCTCGATGCGATAACATCGTCGATTCGCAGAATCATCACCGCCGATTCTGTGCCCGAGCTGATCGCTTGGGTCTTCACACGGAGCGGCTCGATCACACCGGCCTTCTTCATATCGGTTGGCTCGCCCTTGAAGACGTCCAGGCCTGCGGTCTTCTCGCCTCGCTCGTGCGCCGAGCGTAATGCAACGAGCATGTCAATCGGATCAAGACCGGCGTTCTCGGCTAATGCCCGTGGAATAACCTCGATGGCATCGGCAAACGCCTGAATGGCCAGTTGCTCACGACCGCCAACGCTTGCCGCGTACTCTCGCAGCCTGAGCGCCAGCTCGATCTCAGCAGCTCCGCCGCCCGCAACGTACTTGCCATCCTCCATCGCAACTGCAACGACCCGCAACGCATCGTTCATCCCGCGCTCCAGCTCATCAACCACGTGCTCGGTTCCGCCGCGCAGTAAGATTGAGACTGCTTTCGGGTTCTGGCACTCCTCAACGAAGATCATCTCCTCACCGCCGATCTTCCGCTCCTCAACCAGACCGGCCTTGCCGAGATCTTCAGGACGCACCTCTTCCAGGCTCGTCTGGATCTTGCCACCGGTTGCGCTCGCCAGCTTCTTCATATCGCTCTCCTTCACGCGCCGTACCGCAAAGATCCCTTTCTTCGCCAGATAGTGCTGCGCGAGGTCGTCAATGCCCTTCTGGCAAAAGAGCACGTTGGCGCCACTCGCGGCCACCGTCTCAACCATCTCCTTTAGCATCCTCTCCTCTTCCTCGAGGAACGACTTCAGCTGCTCAGGCGCGGTGATCTCGATCTTCGCATCAACCTCGGTCTTTTCGATTTCCAGCGCGGAATTGACCAGTGCGATCTTCGCGTTCTGCACGGTCTTCGGCATGCCGGGGTGCACACGCTCCTTGTCCACGATCATGCCTGAGATCAGAGCGGTATCTTCGGTACTGCCACCGGTCTTCTTCTCCAGCTTGATATGGTCAATGTCGATCTTCTTTACGCCCTTCTCCGCGATCATCTTCACCGCGTCAACGGCGAGATCAGTGAGCATCTCGCGTGCCGTGCCCGCGCCCTTTCCGGTCAATGACGTGAGGGCGATATTCTTCAGCGTATTCGTATCTCGCGGCGAGATCTTCTCCGCTATGCCCTCAAGAATCTCGTAGGCCTTTTCTGCGGCTAAACGATATCCGGTTGCGATCAGCGTCGGGTGCACTTCCTGCTCCAGAAGATCCTCGGCTCGCTTGAGCAGCTCGCCGGCGAGTATAACCGCGCTCGTCGTGCCATCGCCAACCTCTTCGTCCTGCGTCTTTGCGATCTCGACCATCATCTTCGCTGCCGGGTGCTCGATATCCATCTCCTTCAGGATCGTCGCCCCATCGTTCGTGATTACCACGTCGCCCATCGAGTCAACGAGCATCTTATCCATCCCTTTTGGTCCGAGGGTGGACTTGACGGCGTTCGCAATGGTCTTCGCTGCCATAATGTTCCTGCTCTGCGCGTCTCTGCCTCGTGTTCGCTCACTACCTTCTCGTAACACCAATATCGGTGTACCACCTAATTGTGCCATGTTGTATTGTCACCTACAGTTTAAAGTGTATGTGAGTAGTTCTATTTAAAGGTTATTCGCCCTTATATGCCCTGAGCTCACTACTCTTAAACGTGCACCATGATTGAGCGGCCAGACGAGCGCATCCTTATCAAGGCGGTCAAAGCGCTGAACAAGCATTTACCCGCGGAACGCAAGACCCTGCTCGCCTTGTTGCGCGAAGAGAAACCCGCCGTGCGAGCGCGAGACGGCTCGCTACACCGTATCATGCGGGGCGAACTGGAGGAACTCGCGACACTGGTATCTGAGGATGAGCAACGGAGTTTACGGCTCCCGATCTACCTTGAGCTTACCGCTGATTATGGGCGCGGGTTCGCGCGGGTGCATGGTGTGCTTGACTGCGCGGTCGTTCGGCGCGTATTGGATACGGGGAAGGGGGGCGAAGCTGACGAGACGCTCTTCATCAATCGGGAGGATGTGCGGCGATTACGACGGCGATTGCCGACGGCGACCGAGTATGCCTTCTTTTATACGCTCTAGCGTCAATGCATCCCCCAGCTATATATGCACTGCGGACTAACCTAGAAGGGAGACAAATGGGGGGAGACGTCGTATCGCTGCGTGAGTATCTCTATTCGCTCAGATATTACCTCTTATTCGTCTGTATTCTCTTTGCTGCTGCGGTGGGCGTCGGCTATCTGGAATTCTTCAGCGACGTCTTCAGTGAATCACTGGCATGGCTGGAGCAGTTGAGCGAGGGCATCGAGGACTTTACTGAGCTCTATCCCTCATGGGTCATCTTCTTGCTGTTCTTCGTCGTTATCTTCCTGAATAACGCCTTTACCTGCTTGCTCAATATCCTTTTGGGGCCCTTATTGGGGATCTTTCCGCTCTTCTCCACACTTATTAACGGCGGGTTACTCGGGTGGCTGGCGCATGAAGAGGGCTTGATCGTCTTTCTCGCAATAGTACCGCACGGTATGTTTGAGCTCCCCGCGTATTTCATCAGTCTCGCGATTGGCTTGCGTCTGGCACGTGAGGCATTGAGGCCGAAAGGATCGCGGCAGTTGAAACTGAAGTTCGGCGATGGACTGCACGTCTATCTGCGGTTGATTCTTCCGCTCCTCTTTATTGCAGCACTCGTCGAATCTGTCTTGATCGTCATTGGCATACTCCTGATGCCTTAAGCTAAGATCCATGAAATTACGAGACGGACTCTACTGGTATCGGGAACGAGGCTTCTTTGACGCTAATACCTTTGTGATCCGTGACGAGCGAACGATACTGATTGACCCTGGCCTGGACAGGTATCTCCGGCCGCGATTGCTCGCGCTGCAGGACGACGGTATTGAGCCCGCGGACATTGACCTGATCGCGGTGACGCATCTGCATCCCGATCACTGCGGAGCAACGGCCGCGCTCAGGGAGGTCACCGGCGCGAAGGTAGCGCTCCATCCGGTGCAGGTCGAGCATTTCGAGGCGATGGATGCGGGCTCCCGGGACGCCCTTGGTGTGGGGATCGAGCAGAGATTCTCCGCCGACCTGCTGCTGGAAGAACGGCTGAGTTTGGGCTGCGAGCTCGAGCTTGATATTGTAGAAACACCGGGTCATTCGCCATGCGGGATCTGCTTCTACGCGCCCGCGCGGAAGTTCTTGATCTGCGGGGATCTGCTCTTTGAGCAGGGTGTGGGGCGTACTGATCTGCCATTTGGCGATACAGTGGCGCTAAAAGCATCGATTGACCGTATCTCGCGGCTGAATACCGAACTCCTGCTGCCCGGCCATGGCGAGGTACTTATCGGTTACGAGCGTGTACAGCGGAATTACGAGTTCGTGAAGCGCATGTTCTCCGCTTTCTTCTAACAAACACGACGTCGAGGAGCTCGCGGACTACTCCTCCACGCTACCGTATCTATATAATAGAGGGCTGGGTGTGGGTTGATGTGTTTACCCGCCTGCTTGCGGCAAGCATCGCTCTTCGCTGTTACATTACCCTGCAGTATCTCAAAGGATATCCTCCAGATCCTCCAGGAAGTACTGTATCGTCTCTTCATCCACATGCGGCATGATCACGAGCCGCAGCGCTCTGGGGCTTCGCGTTAGTGATACACGCCATCGCCGCTCTTCCATCGCCTTCTTCACACGGTCTACATCGCCTTCCGGTAACTTCAGGGTCACGACGTTCATCACGGGCTCGATGACAGGGAAGATGCCAAGCCGCTTTGTGCCGCAAATCAGCAAGCTTGTGAGGCGCATGCATTCGTGCACAATTTCTTGCAGCCCCTCTCGACCGAGACATTTGAGCACGGCGTACGTCGCTGCCGCGGATGCGCCACTCCTCGTGCCGACGAGCGAGTACTGCTGCTTCGTGCTCAGATACGGCGTTGCCACTACCAACTCATCCAGGAACGTCGGATCGCGGAACAGGATGCAGCCCGCGCCGAGCGTGCTCAGGCCCATCTTATGCGGGTCGACTGATATGGCACTCACGCCGTCGAGCGCGAAGTCGAACTCATAGTGCGTCTCAAGGAACGGTATCACGAACCCGCCAAAGGCCGCATCCACGAGCAGAAAGAGATCTCGATCGCATGCGAGCGCCGAGAGCTCCTCTATCGGATCTATCTGACCGAATTCCGTCGTTCCCGCTATCCCCACCAGCGCGATCGTATTACTATCAATCAGTCGTTCTACCGCATTTACATCCACTTTTAGCTGCGGGTCCAGCGAAGCCTGCCGCACCTCAAGGTTCAAGAGGTCCGCAACTTTCTCGAACGAGAAATGAGCGGTTTGGGGAACAATGATGTTCATATCGCGCATACCCGCTTTCCGTCTCCGGTTTCGGATCGCGCGTATGGTCTGAATATTCGATTCTGTACCCCCGGTGGAGATGTAACCGGCCGCATTTTCAGTGTGGAGTAGCGAGCCGATCATACGAACGACTTTCTCCTCCATCTCCTTCGTTCCGGGAAAGAGCTCTGAATCACCGAGATTCGATTCTAAGAACAGCTTGTGCGCGTAGATCGCGATTTCGTGCGGATAGGTGCACATAGAGCTCAAAATCCGCTCGTACGGCAGGTCCATCAACTTCTTCTCCTGAAGCAGTGACTCAACCGCCTCCCTGCTCATACCCCGCTCTTCCATTTTACACACCGGTCACAATTGATGGCACGGTAAAGCTCCAGGATTAGAGATCCCCCTGGAGCTACCGACAAAGTCTTATTCGTACTCTATCTACTTAAGGCTGGTAGAACTACGGGTTCACTGAGGTGTCAAAAAGGAGCGAATCGTAATGAACGACTATGCCGAAATGGTGCGGATAATTGCGGATGCGCTCGGTGTACGGAAAGCGCCCGTTGGCGTTACGTATACGGACGACTCGCCGGCTGTGGAGCCTGAGGGGGGAAGCTACACGGTCTGTGGCGCGATACTGCGGGCTGCGGACGGCGCGGTCATTATGCTCTCGGAAGATCGCTGCGCCTGCTCAGGCGGTAGAAGCCATATCGGCCTGACCCAGCGGAGCACGATACCGTGGCAGCTGCTCGTGGAGGGTGAGAAGCTCTGGTATGACGTGAAAACCGCGATTCGGTCAAGCGCGGAGACGGAGAAGTTCGCGAAGCCGCCTGTAGGGCTGGCCGCGCATGTCTACTTTTATCCCGTCGTGAAGAAGGTATTTCGGCCCGATCTTGTGCTACTCCTGGTCGATGCCGAGCAGGCTGCTCGACTCATTACCTTGAACCAGTTCTGGGACGGGAAGACGCCCTCGCTCGAGATGCGGGGGTCGCTCTGCTGGAGCATGGTGACCTACCCGCTCATCTCAGGGAACTTCAATCTCTCGGTTGGCGACATCAGTGCACGCCGGATGGAGCGCTGGGACTCCGATCTCATGGTTGCATCGATCCCCGTGGAGCACCTGCGGGGAATTGCAGAGGCCGTTCCGTTGAGCACTGCGGGCACCGCTGAGCCGTCTGAGCAATTCCAGCGAATGACCGAGAAGATGCGTTCACCGAGCGCGCGCTCAGGGAAGTAGCGTAATTGCTCGCGGCGTGCTTTACCGCATCAGCAATCGCGAAAGGAGCGTTCTCCTCGTCTCGCACTGCGCCGCGAAGGCACAGTGCTCACAGGGAGCATGCTCGCCCTTATCGGGGAATAGCCCGTTCTTCACCCGTTTGACGCGTTTCACGGTCTGCAGGGCAAGTGCACGATCACCCCGCTTGATAACCGCCGTGCGAACTTCTGGTGCGCGGATATACTCCACAAAGCCGCGCTGCACCGTCGTTTCGTATGCATCCTCAAGGAGCAGAGCATACGCAGCGAGCTGCATACGATCACGTTTCCACACGCTATACGCAGGGCATCTGCCGGTCTTTATGATGCAGGGGATATGCTCGTCCCCGGTTCGTATCAGTTTATCCATGCTCCCGACCAGCCCTAACCGCTGCGAGATGACCGAACGTTCCCGCTCAAATCCGAAAGAACGCTCCAACAACGCCAGTTCATCGTTCGATTGCAGCCGCCCGAGCCATTCGCTGGTGCTGATCAGCGTCACAAAGTCCGTTTTCACACGCTCGAGAAGATCCTCACTCACCGAGCCCAGTTCGTTCTTATAAATCAACTCGAGGTCATCAGTGATCTCCGCCAGCGTCTGCGCAATCGCTTCATCAGGTTTCCGATCCCTGCTCTTCGGCACATTTTCCTGATCGCCCAAACAGAGTTTCTGCCAGCTGAAGCCCAGCTCCTTGAACAGTGCATGCTCGATAGCGCTGCGATCGTTCTTCTGCACATGCGCTGGCTGTTGCTTACCCTGAGCGTTGAAATAGACCAGCCGCGGACATAGGAGGTAATGCGTCAGTTCGGAGACTTTAACGAGCGTGGAGCGATCCTGCGTGTCGAGCATGATCTCACACCGAATAGTTTAAATATATACGGGGCAATAGTATAACAAGCCATAGGGGACGGAGAGAAATGTTTGAGGCAAAGATAGACGCTAACGTGTTAAAAGAATGTATCGAGTCAATTATCGCGGTGGTTGATGAGGGCAAATTACGCATATCCGCGGCTGGTTTCCAGCTCAGAGCGGTGGATCCCGCAAATGTGGCGATGGTCTCCTTTGAGCTGACCCGCGAGGCATTTGATGATTATCGTTTTGAGAAGGAGTCGGAAGCAAATTCGATAGAAATGGGTATCGATTTCGTCAAGCTGCACGATATCCTGGGTTTTGGTGGGCGTGAGGATGTCGCACTGCGGCTGGACGAGCAGGCTCAGAAGTTGGTTACGAAGATGGGCAGTCTCGACTATACGGTCTCGCTACTCGATCCTGGATCGTTGCGAAAAGAGCCGAAGGTGCCGGAGCTCGAGTTCCCCGTGCAGGTAGTGATTGAGAACGAGGAATTCAGACGTACGATTCGGGCTGCGGAGAAGATCGGAGACCATATCGTGCTCGGCGTAGACGGTGAGGAGTTTTACATGGAGGTCGAGGGCGAGATGGATAAGCTGCGCTTGGCCCTGCGGAAGGAGCAGCTGGTTCATTTGACGCCCGGGACGCTCCATTCGCTCTACTCGCTCGATTATATCTCAGCGATGAGCAAAGGCATGAGTCACGCGGCGAACATCACGCTCAACCTCGGCAAGGATTATCCGTTGCAGGTCGAATTCGAGTTGGCAGAGGGCAAGGGCAAGGTCAGCTATCTGCTTGCGCCACGAATCGAATCTGAATAATAGACGAGTAAGTAGAAACGCCGGGCCGGGCAGGTAGTAGCAGCACAGGCTCGTTAGCGTATGATGGATGAAGAAGTAGTAGAAACAGCGCATCTGAGCTACTATCCGTTTCTGGCTGCGGCAACGAGTTATGTGGAAGCATCTGGCATTACGCTCGAGGATCTTATTTCCGGTGCCGCATTGGAGCGTGCGCGCGTGCGTGGCAAGGAACGCGTACGTGAAGCGATTCGTGCAGGAGCGGTTCGCAAGCCAAGGGTAATGAGCAGGGGTCAAGCGGAGATTGAGCTGCTCTCGTATCCTTTTGCTCGCATTCTGGTCTCCTGTATCAACAACGCGCACCTTATTCGCCGCTTTGCACTCGCCGAGGCGAAATCCGCGTACATGGCACTAAAAGAGGGCTCTACGTTCACCGGTGGTGATACCGATTTGCTCGACGAGATGGCACTTGAATTCGAGCTCCATCTTGAGCTTTTGGGAATGCCGCACGAGCACGCTCCGGTACGCATTCCGTTCCCTGAGTACTTGCGATACACGGCGAATCTGCGTGACAAGCGCTGGAAGCTGGTGAATCGTGCGCTGGATAAGGGTCAGGTGAACCTGCGAACGAACGAGTTTCTGCGCATTTTGCAGGAAGCGATTCACGCGCGTATACGTAAGGATCTGCCGCTTGACGTGCCTCCCACGGTCTGCGAGTCGGTGCGGCGATACACGAATGAGCTGGAAACAGAGCTGGAAGCGTGGCGGAAACAGCTCGGTGAGGACGAGTTCGAGACGGGCATACGGATGAAGGATCCAAGTAGCTTCCCGCCCTGTATCAAGGCAATTCTGAGCAACTTACGCGAGGGTGTTAACGTCCCACACACCGCACGGTTCGCGGTGACCTCGTTTCTGCTGAATGTGGGCTTAACGGTAGATGAAATAATCGAGCTCTACAGGAGCTCACCGGATTTCGATGAGGAGCGAACGCGGTACCAGGTGGTGCACATATCGGGCGAAATGGGCAGTACCAAGTATACCGCACCATCGTGCTCAACCATGCGGACCTACGGTAACTGCGTTGATAGTGATGACGTGTGTGAAAAGATCTGGCATCCGTTGAGCTATTATAAGATGCGGTTGAAACTGAAACGTAAGACTGAACGTTCAAAGAGCGCGTCTCAAAAAGAAACTGAAATAGATGAAGGGAAAACAGAAAGCGAAGGTTAAAGAACTCGTTGAGCGATTCCGAGCGAATATTGATGTTTATAAACGGTCGACGTATAACGAGACGCAGGTCCGTCGGGAGTTCATTGACCCATTCTTTGAAGCACTGGGCTGGGACATGAGTAATAAGAAAGGTGATGCGGAGCAGTACAAGGATGTAGTTCATGAGGACACAATAAAAATAGGGCGTTCAACCAGAGCACCGGATTACAGCTTCAGGATGGGCGGTCAACGGAAGTTCTTTGTCGAAGCGAAGAAGCCCGCAGTGAACATAAAAGCGGATGTCAGTCCTTCGTATCAGTTACGGCGGTATGCATGGAGTGCAAAACTCCCGTTATCGATTTTAACTGATTTCGAGGAGTTATCGGTCTTTGACTGTCAAATCAAACCCAAGCCAACGGACAAACCGGACGTAGCAAGAATTAATTACATTACTTTTGACCAATATCTCGATAGATTTGACGAAATATATGGTATCTTTTCATACGAAGCGATTCGCAAAGGCAGTTTTGATCGGTACGCGGAATCAACCAAAGGTAAAAAGGGGACGGCGGCGGTTGATACCGAATTTTTGAAGGAGATTGAGAGCTGGCGCGAGTTGCTGGCGAAGAACATCGCGCTGCGCAATCCGGACGTGACGATTTATGAGTTGAACTACGCGGTGCAGAAGATCATCGACCGGATCATCTTCCTGCGGATTTGCGAGGATAGAGGAATCGAGCCGTACGGCCAGTTACAGACGAAAGCGGAATCCGGTGAGATTTACACGCATCTGTTGAATCACTTCAAACTTGCGGAGTCCAAATACGACAGCGGCATATTCGATTTCGAGGCGGACAGAATAACGCCCGCGTTGCACATTGATGATAAGGTCTTGAAAACGATCATTCAGCATCTGTATTATCCAGAGTCACCGTATGAATTCTCAGTGCTCGGTGTGGAAATACTGGGGAACGTTTACGAGCAATTTCTGGGTAAAGTTATCCGGTTGACCGCAGGGCATCAGGCAAAGGTGGAGACGAAGCCGGAAGTGAAAAAGGCGGGCGGTGTGTATTACACGCCCCAGTATATCGTTGACTATATTGTCAAGAACACCGTGGGTAAACTGATAGCGGAAAAGACACCAGACGAGATTGCGGAACTAAAGATCCTGGATCCCGCGTGCGGCTCCGGGAGCTTCCTTATTGGCGCGTACACCTACCTGCTGAAGTATCATCTGGACTGGTACACCAGTCACCAGCCGAAGAAGCACAAGAACGCGGTATTCCAGGTAAAGGAAAACGAGTGGTACCTGACAACGACTGAGAAGAAGCGGATTCTGCTCAACAACATCTTCGGCGTGGATATAGACTCGCAGGCAGTCGAAGTTACGAAACTGAGTTTGCTGTTGAAGGTGCTTGAAAACGAGAGCAGGGAGGGCATCGATCAACAGGTGAAATTAGGGCTGGAGGGCATGCTGCCGAACCTCGAGGATAATATCAAGTGTGGGAATTCGCTCATCGGGCCGGATTTCTACGAGACGCACCAGACAACGCTCTTCAATGAGGACGAGATGCGGCGGATCAATGTCTTCGATTGGGATGATGACAAAAACGGGTTTGGGAAAATCATGAAACGTGGTGGGTTCGATTGCGTTATTGGGAATCCGCCGTGGGTGGATATCAAAGGAATGGACCCGGAGCTTATTGATTACTACTTCCGACGATACTCTACAACTCAGAATCGAATGAATATTTATGCAACCTTCTTACAAAAGGGCTTGGAGATTTTATCTGAAGGTGGAATGTTTGGATTTATCACTCCGAACTCTTATCTAACGCAGAGTTCGTACACTAAGTTACGAAAATTGATTTTGGAGAACTCTTGGATTCAAAACATTGTTCGTTTACCTGATAACGTCTTCGCAAATGTCAAAGCAGAGACTGCAATCATCATTTTGGAGAGAAACGGCTCTGGACCGACGAGTATTCTTTTGTACGATAGGGCAGACGGAATATCCAAAATATCTGAACATACTTGTGCAAATAAAAAAGTATTTTCGCAAAAAACCTGGCTTAATTCACCCGCGTTCATCTTTAACATTTTTATTACAGAAAATATCGGGCAGCTTTTGCGAAAGATGGAGCGTGTAAGTTTACCGCTTCAGCGGTTCTGTGATTTTTCCCTTGGCTTAACACCTTATGACAAATACAAAGGACACACTCAACAACAAATAAAGGGTCGTGTTTTCCATTCCAATTATAAAAAGGATGAGTCATTTAAGCCATTACTTTCAGGTGCTGATGTGAGCCGTTACATAGTTGATTGGAAAAGTGGAGGCTGGATCAGTTATGGGAATTGGTTAGGTGCACCGCGTGAGCAGCGATTTTTTACCCAACCACGGATAATAGTTCGCCAAATTATTAGTGGAGAACCGCCACATATTTTTGCCTGTTACACTGAGCAAGAGTTTTACAATGCCCAAATTGGATTTAATTTACTGTTAAAACCAGAAGTTAACGTCTCACTGAAATTTCTCCTTGCGCTTATTAACTCAAGATTGATGACATTCTATCATCGCAATAGATTTCTTGACCAATCTAAGCGGGTATTTCAGAAAATCCTCATTCAAGATGCGAAGAATTTCCCAATTCGCATCATGGAGTTCTCAAATCAGGGAGAAGTAGCAAAGCACGATAAACTCGTGTTGTTGGTCGAACAGATGCTCGATTTACAGAGGAAATACCACGCGGCGAAGATGGAGCGCGATAAAGAGCTTTACGAACGGCAGATAATAATTATCGACAAACAGATTGACAAACTGGTTTATGACTTGTACGGACTGACGGAGGAAGAGATAAAAGTGGTAGAAGGAGAATGACTGATCCAAATTGGTTTTATTCAGCCCTAGCGCAATCGGCAGCAGCCATAGTCGGATTAATAGGTGCATTTGTTACAAGCAGGGTCATGATGATGGCAAGTGAAAGAAGCCGAATAGAGAATAGAATTAATGAGATCAATGCAGAAATTAAGGGATTAGAGCGAGAAAAACACACAGGTACAGTACATTACAGTAATAATGTTATTAGAGAAGAGGAGAGAATGAGAGAGCTATTTAGTAAAAACGCAATATTAAAAGAGTTAATGAATCAACTTAATCAAATAGTACTGCCAAAAGATTTTAAATGGCTTATAATTTCTCTAATTTATTTCACTACTGTTGGAGTTATACTACCATTATGTTTACTGCCGATAACACCGGAGCAGCACCTTTTTTGGAAACTTATAGTTCTTATTTTTTTCATCACTGGGCTACTTGCAGTCTTTATATACATTTTTATTGAAATCAAACAAATAACAAATAAAAAAACTATTGCTTGAGCTGTAGAAGAAAGAAGGAAGCGAGAACGGAAATTATAACGCAGATATTGGGGCTGGTTTATGACTTACACGGGCTGGCGGGGGGGGGGAGAGAGTGTAGTGGTAGGGTATATAGTAGATGAGTTCTGATCAATGAATATACAATCGAGATTATTCCGCGAAACCGACCTTTTCAATCCATATCTTCAATAACCTTCATCAGCACCTTCTCCACGTCCGCGCGGCTTTGCGCGGCCGCTGCAACAATATCGTTATAGTCTAACGGCTCCGCGACGATGCCGTGCGCGTAATTATCCACGGTGCTGATGTTCGCATACCGCAGCCCCAACTCCGTCGCCAGCGTTGCTTCTGTCGCCATGTTCATCCCGACGATGTCCGCATAGTCCTTTATCAGGTTTATCTCCGCTTTCGTCTCCAGCCGTGGGCTCAGAGTCTGGAAATACACGCCGCGCTCAACAATGGTAATATCCCGTGACCGTGCAGCTCCTATCAGCCGTTTTCGCAACGCTTCATCCAGGCTGGGAGTAACATGAACGATTTCAGTATCAAAATACGTAAGGATATTAAACAACCCGATGTAATCGTGCGGAACGACCAGTGATCGTGGTGGTAGTGTCCGCTTTACACTGCCCACCGAGGTCACACTGATGACCTCATCCACGCCTAAGTCCTTGAATACGCGCATATTCGCTTTATAATTGATCCGGTGCGGCGGAATATTTCGGTCCTTGCCATGCCGCGGAACAAAAACGATCTCCTGCGCATGAACAGTCGTAACGAGCAGGTAAACGGCGCCGTATTCGGTCGTTACTTCGTGCTCATCCATGTCGCTGAGCAATTTCGTGCCGAATAAGCTCGTCCCACCAATGATGCCGAGTACCATCATCCATCACTAAAGAATCTTTGGCTATAAACTTATTTTTGGATTTTGGTCACTTAACAACCGCAATTCACGCGATAAAAACCGAGCAGACTTCATCAACCTCCGCTACGGCCACAACTCGTCCCAGCTCCGCTCGCCGAGCACCACCTCGAACTCAGCGATCGTGAGAACGGGCTTCTTAAACGCGACCAGATCTTCCACCAGGCGTGGACACGCGGTGTTTACGAACGCATCAACGGCATAGCCGAGCAACTTCTCCTCACAGATCTCGTCGAGCGCAATGACGTACGCATTCCGGCCTTTAGCTAGGGCCGTTCGCTGCACTGCCAGCGCATCTGCGAGCTTATACTGGCCGCTCTTGGTACCTACAAGAACTCCAAAGGACTGTGCATCCAGTGCCCGTGCAATAACCATATAGCGCTTCTTCCTCAGCTCGTCGGGCTCGAATACGCGCACCTGCCGGGTGAATGGATCAGCAGCAATAACGCGCTTACCCGTGTACAGGGCGATGCCAGCGGGATGAAAGCCGCCACTGCCGATGAACAGAACCTCGTCACAGCGCACCGCACGGGCAGCGCCGAACTCGCAGCCCAGGACCAACCCCGGGGCGGCGTCGAGTCGCAAACTCTTACTTATCGATGCCGCCTTGCCCGCCTGCTTGAGCACCTCTATCGCACTTTCAAGCTCGTGCACGTGCTGGATGGTCGCAACGAGCCCAACACACTCACCGATAATCTCCGCGGCGGCCTTCTCCACCACAGGTTTGACATCAATGGTGCTTCTGAGCTCGATGAAGATCACGTTCTCGTCCGGACGCAATCCGGTCGTCGCATCGCGTATCGCTGGGAGTATGCGACGCTGAGCGAAGAGCGCGCTCGAATGCCCGAAGTGGAAGAGCAGCTCAACCATGCACTCGAGCTTCTCGTCAATGTCGCAGGCACCGTAGCAGGAATTACCGGAGATGATCACCTCTGCCCCGGTTTCCTGCACGATCTCGTCAGCAATCGAGACGGCCACTGAGGTGAGCCCATCAGGGAGCTGTAAACCCACCCGCGTTGCTCCTCGTTCGCGTATAAGGGCTGCTATCCGGTCGAGTTCGAACTCATAGGAACGCTGCTCCATACTAGCTAGTTACCGCAGGAGGTAAAAAGTGGCGCGGGCTTTTTATACTCAGGGCCCTGTACTTTTAGCGGATACACTATGTCAAGCGAGGTTCCTAAGAACTCAAAGGATAAGGGTTTACAGACCTTTACCATCGGCTTCCTGGCTATCGGGGTCATCATCGGTATGATCATGGGTATCGCCGCTGGTATCTTCGTCTTTTCCGATCGATCACTCTCAACGTCTTCGTCGTGCGCCGGGTCAACGGACGTACTGAGCCCTGAAGCGGCTGGTGCACGCGCGATCGAGTTCCTTACGAATTATGCCGTCTCGCCGGGCATTACTGTCTCATTACTAAACGTTACCGATCTGGAAACGGCGAGTTTGTACCAGGTTACTGTTAATATATCCATGCAGGGGACGTCGGAACCGCAGGAGCTGTACATCACGAAAGATGGCGAGGTGCTCTTTCCGGGCGCGATCAATATCGACGAATTCAAGGAGATGGCAGCGACTCAGGGCCTAACATGAGGTGATCGAAACGAGATGAAGACCGCATCAGTTGGCTTTCTGGCGTTTGGCGTTATCATTGGCGTGATCCTCGGAGCGGTCATAGGGGCTTCCGTTTTCTCTGCGCCCTCAGCACCATCCTCGTGCCCCACGCCAGCGGGGGCATTGACGCCTGACGAGGCAGGTGAACGTGCAATCGGGTTCCTCACGACGTATGCGATTCCTCCGGGTGTCGAGGTCTCCTTGGATTCGGTTACCGCGGATGAGCAGTCCGGGCTGTACGAGATCGCGATTAACGTCTCCATGCTCGGTACCAGTGAGACGCGCGAGGTGTATATGACGAAGGACGGTGAGTTGCTCTTTCCCGGGGCGACGAATATCAACGACTATATCGAGCAGGTAGAAGCGCAAAAGGCACTGGAAGAGCAGCGCACTCGTGAGCAGCAGTATGGCAGAACCATCGGCAACTATATCAAGAGCGAGGATCCGCTCTGCACCGAGGATGGCAAGCCGATCATCTATTTCTTCGGCGGTACCAGTTGCAGCGCCTGCCAGTGGGAGCACCCGGTTATTCTCAACGCGACCTCAAAATTCGACGGATACATCGCTTTTCATGATTCTATGACCACGGGGATCGTGGATAGCGAGGTCTTCGCTTCTTATAACCCCAGCGGCAGCATTCCCACCATCGTCCTGGGCTGCACTTATTATCGCATTGGAGCAGGCACGAGCCTGGGCGAAGCGCAGGAGGAGAAGGTCCTGACCGCGTTGATCTGTGACCTGACCGATGGTCAGCCAGAAGTGGTGTGCTCCGCGCCCGAGATCGTTGCCCTTATGGATCAGCTCGAGTGAAGCACCTTAAGGTAAAATAATTAAGGTAAGCTGGTAATTATTACAAATCACCGTGTTAATTTAAAAGATAATCATAACAAAATAAAATTAAATTGCCCCTATAATAACTAAAATAGTAACCATTAGATAAACTTAAAACTATAGTTGATAATTTAATTATTTTATAATTTATATGCTAATTTACTTAAAGTAGTATAGTTTTATCATATATAACTAATAATTTTTATTATAAGCTATTCGAATAAATATTTCGCATAGCATTAAGATGTGATCGGTCCGTATTTACAAATTTTAGTTTTGACGCACGTTTAACAGCAAAGAGATAGGAAATATAAGAGACAACAGAGAAAATCGCGCAAATCGCAAATTTGAAAGCCATGAAGCAGTATAATGCAAAATAATTTTTTATGTAAAAATACATTTACCTGCGCTGAGCACGGTCCCTGAAGTTTTATGATAAAACTTCAAGTTTCCCGGAATCGCGTTGATATCGGGTCTGATCATGGTATAACCGATGGTATGGGGGAGTTTAAGAGGGTATCCCCGCAGCGAATGCTTGAAGTTTTTACAAAACTTAAGGGTACAGGTCCGTGAACTTCGCCGGTTATAGGCTAGTTGTACCAGTAACAAAAATAAAAATACCATATAGATTAATTTTTTACCACCCGTACTTTTTAGAGTTTTACCCCTAATGGAAAATAAAAATTTTTATATACACTTTTTATATACACTAATGTGTACATATTATTTTTAAATTATAAACAAACTTAGTTTATGTGGGGATTAAAATTTCTAAAAAAATACCAACCAATCCTCGTGTATCTTACGTAAAATTTGTGATTATAGCGTAACAGGATTTGTCACACCCGCGCTGCACCAGAGCGCAGTAATGGTAACAAATGTATCATAACCACCCTTCTACCCATTTACCCATACTTTTTTTATCTTCATCAATAAATGGCAAATTAATATAATGCTGCAATGATGTTAGCGTAGTGTGGCCTTGAGAAAGATAAACCAAATTTGTAGCCTCAGGGAAATAAAAAATTAACCAGCTCTCGTAGGTTTTACGCATAGTCCGTGAGGATATGCCGACAGGATTCAGTCCACCCTGTTCTGCCCACTGCACCAGAGCATAGTCCCAGGCCTGTATCGAGGGCAAGCGTTTCCTATTCTCAAAGAAGTATGGGAGAATTGTCTTTCCCATAGAGCTCAATCTGATCCATCGCTCAGCCTGTTTCCGTTTCACCTTCCGCTGTGCTTCTGAGGGGAGATGCACGAAATTGCCATCGAACCACCGGGCATTAGCTTGAATCTTCTGGCATTCAGTATACCGTGCGCCTAACAGCAGGCAGGCATCCAGAAGAGTTCGATTCTCTGTCCTCTTGGCGCCCAAACGCAGCTGCTCAAACTCAGAAGGTCGCAAGATCCGCGTTTTGATCTTTTTACCCTTTAAAATCGGGATCTTTTCACTCATTGCTTGCTACATAAAAAAAGAACTACAAAAAGCTTCCTAACATAGCGGCAAACGGTAAAGATGAGAACGATCTTTGGCGATTTCCAATTGTGCTGGTGAGCGGGTAAAAGTGAAATGAAGGTAGTTCTAATACATCTGTAGCGGAACGGACGATGCATCTGACCAAAGAGGAGGAGCGGATCCTTGAAGGCGAGGAGGGGTGGGCGCGTCAAAAGGCGATGGAGATACTCGTCGCCATCGGTGATATCCATCACGCCTCGCACCTGATCCCCATTCAGAGCGCGCACATCTCCGG
>JAFGKP010000132.1 GCA_016928455.1 Methanomicrobia archaeon | reverse complement strand
TCGCCGGGGCGACACGGATGAAGACCGAGACGTTGCCCATCTCGCTGTACCTGAACATGTCGTGCGGTGAGCTCAACCTGGCCATCGCGTCTGCCACGATACTCATTGTGATCTCGCTCGTTTCACTCTTCATCTTCGAGCGCTACGGAGGGTTTGCACGTGTGTTTTAGGTTGTTTGTTCAAAGGAGCTACGAGGAACGAAAGCTTTGTGGAAATGATACGAATAGAGAACGTTTCAAAAGATCTCGGTGAGTTCTTCTTACGCGATATCAGCCTCGAGATCCAGGATCAGGAGTATTTCGTCATCCTTGGACCCACCGGCGCGGGGAAATCAATCCTGCTGGAGACCCTCGCCGGGATCTTCCGGCCTGACAGAGGCAAAATAGTCGTCGCCGACCGTGAGATCACGAATGTCCCGCCGCGTGAGCGGAACATCGGCATGGTCTATCAGGATTACACGCTCTTCCCCTTCTTGACCGTCGAGGAGAACATCGGCTTCGGCTTGAAGTCGCGTAAACTGGAGAAGAGTGCGATCAAGCGCAAGGTGGATGAGCTCACCTCGTTACTGGGTATCGAGCATCTCGGGCACCGGTATCCCGGAACGCTGAGCGGTGGCGAGCAGCAGAAGGTGGCCATCGCTCGCGCGATCGCCATTGAGCCGAAAATACTCCTGCTCGACGAGCCGCTCTCCGCACTGGACTCGCGCACGCGCGATTACCTCCGTGAGGAGCTGAAGCGCATCAAACGCGAATTCGGGATCACCATGGTGCACGTGACGCACGATCAGACAGAAGCGCTCGTGCTCGCGGATCGGATCGCGGTAATAATGCACGGCCAGGTGATGCAGGTGGGGACGCCGTACGAGATCTTCAGCAAGCCGCAGACCGAGGAGCTGGCTGATTTCGTCGGGATCGAGAACATACTGCGCGGTGTGGTTCTGCGCACAGAGAACGGCGTGGCGGAGATCGAGGTCGAGATTCACGGTACGATCCGCGCGGTCACTGAAATCCACGCGGGCCCGGTGAAGGTCTTCATACGGCCTGAAGACATCCTCCTGTGTAAGAGTAAGAGCGAGTGTAGTGCCCGAAACGTTATGGGCGGTCAAATCACCGATCTGCAGGACATTGGCCCCTTAACCCGCGTGATTCTGGATACCAACCTCGTTTCGCTCATCACGAAGCAATCCCGCGCTGAACTCAAACTCCAGCAGGGCGATCCTATCTATGCGACCTTTAAGGCGACCTCGGCACACGTGGTGAGCGCGTGACGCGAGTGCTCGTGGTCTTGCGATCCTCGGCGATACGGTCGGCATGAGTACGGCACGGCCGAGCATGAAATGGTATGCGCTCGTAGATGAACGAGTCCCATGCCTTAGGTATGTGGGAGAAGAGAAACATGAATCCCGTGAAGCTATATTGTGCGGCGGGGGTAGCCCCGCCTCTGATAGAAGTTGCAGCGCTCTTTGAGCAGCAGCGCGAGATACCTGTAAAGGTGGTCGCCGGCAAGGCGGAGGCGTTGCTACATAAGGCGACGGAAAAGAAGGACAGTGATATTCTCGTTCTCGGCGCGGAGCACGCGATGGATCGCGCGGAGAACGATAAGCTGATCAGGAAATCGAGCAGGAGAACCATCGGCTACCGGCGATCCGCCTTACTCGTTCAGAAGGGTAATCCTAAGAGCATAGCAGGACTCAGAGATCTTACGCACGAGGGCGTGAGTATTTCAGTTTCCATCTCAGGCTGTGTCTTGTTGGGGTGTGGGACGATATCACTGCACCGTTGGGCCTCACGGACGCTGTGCGACGGAATATCACTGTCTTCGCGGACGGCTGCACACAGCTGATTCGAACGATCAATCTCAAAGAGGTGGATGTCGCGTTCGGCTGGAACGTCTTTGCGGTCATGCATCCCGCCACGATCCAGACGGTCGAGCTGCCCCCTGAGCTGCAGATTCGGAGGAGCACGACTGCAGGAATCTTCACCTTCGCGCCGAATACGGCTGAGGCTGAGGTTTTCCTCGCATTCCTGCGCACAGAAGAGGCAAAGGCAGTCTACCGTAAGTTCGGCTGGGAGGTGTAGTGAAGACCACCGTGCCGTAGTGCTGGCCAGCTACCTGTTGATTCGCGACACGTCGAGTGTCAGTGGACCACAGAAACCGAAACATCTTTTATGTCGAATCGTTTAATTTTACATATCAGTATAGGAGGTGAACGGAAAAAAAATGAAGCGAAAAAATAGAGGAGCAGTCGAGATACTGGGTCTCCTCCTGGTATGTACGCTCGTTGCGGCGGCCTTCTGCAGTATGCCCGGGTGCGCCCAGGATAAGCAGGTGGTCAAGGTCTATCATGCGGGCAGTTTGGCTGTGCCGCTCGAGCAGGCGGAGCAGCAATTCGAGGCGCTGCATCCCGAGTTCGACGTCCAGCGTGAGTCGATGGGCAGTGTCGCGTGCATACAGCAGATCACGGAGATCGGGAAGAATGGCGATGTGCTCGCATCCGCGGATTATTTCCTGATACCGGACATGATGTACCCGGACTACGCGGATTGGTATGTGCGGTTTGCGACCAACGATGTGGTGCTGGCATATAATCCCGAGAAGAGCATGTACGCCGATGAGATAACGCCCGAGAACTGGTACGAGATCCTGCGCCGTGACGGCGTGATCTTCGGGTTCTCGAATCCGAACGATGATCCCTGTGGCTATCGATCAGTCATGATCTTCCAGCTCGCAGAGCTCAATTACGGCGACGACCAGATCTTCGACGATCTGATCCTTGACAATACCGCGATTACGATCGAGGAGAAAGCAGACGGAACCTATTATATAAAGACGCCGGAGGATCTTAACCCGGACACCACGAAGGTCAATGTCCGCCCGAAATCAGTCGAGCTCGTGGCCTTTGTGGAGGAAGGCGGGCTTGATTATGCCTTCGAGTACCGGAGCGTCGCTGTGCAGCATAATCTCGAATTCGTCGATCTGCCCGCGGGCGTCGATCTGAGTTCGATAGCACATGCAGACACCTACAAGAAGGTCCAGGTTGAGCTCACCGCGGGAAGCGTCCAGACAGGAACACCAATCATCTACGGGATAACCGTACCATCGGTTGCTGATAATCCCGAAGGTGGTATGGAGTACGTGAAATTCGTCATTGGCGAACCGGGCCAGCAGATCTTCGCGGACAACGGGCAGCCACCCATCGTGCCACCCGAGGGCAGCGGCGAGGTCCCTGCTGAGCTTCTGGACATTGTGGAGATGGAGCCCGGAGCGACAACGCCCACACCAGCCCCTACAGCGACGCCTGAGCCGACGGCCACACCGACACCAACGCCAGAAGCGCCTGGGTTCGAAGCGATCGTCGCTATTGCGGGCTTGTTAGCCATCGCGTATCTCACGATGAGAAAGCGACCCAACTAAGCAAACGAAGAACAACAGGAAGGGGGGCGGGCTCTCTAGCTGTCTGTTGTTCTTCCCCTTTTTTTACCTCTTCTTTCACGCTAGAATGACCGCACGCACACACGTACGTAGGCATGCAACCGAAACACTTTTTAATACCGAAAAGTATTAAATTGCATATCAGGCAGCTGCGGGATATATCCTTTGTGCCCTCGGGATTTCCCGCCGCCAGAAACGCCTGCAGAGCACTGCGTGCCCAGCTTTTACCGACACCGCGGTTCGAAAAGAAGCACACAAGCACTGGTGTCAGGAGCGGAAGAGGAACCTTATAAGAGTAAAGCTGCAGGTAAGTAAGTATGAAAGGCCGGCATGAACTGGAATCGAAGCTTAAAGGCGAAAGCCTGGTCAGAAAAGGGCTGCTGAGACGGTATGATAATCGTGAACAGATAAGGATTGCGCCGCAGCTCAATATCGTCAAGATCGGTGGTCACGGCATCATTGATTACGGTGCGCCGGTCGTTCTTCCGCTGGTCGCGGAGATCGGTGCGCTCTCGAAGCAGTATCAACTGCTCGTTGTTACCGGCGGCGGTGTGCGGGTTCGTCACATCCTGGATATCGGGCTCGATCTGGGCATGCCAACCGGTGTGCTGGCTGAGCTCGCGGGCAAGATCAGTGAGCAGAACGCGATCATGCTGGCGGTTCTGCTCTCTAAGTATAACGCGTTGCGGATCCATGTCGCTGACCTGTTAGAGATAACCATGCTCCTCGCGATGGACATCCTCCCGGTCATCCATGGGACCCCGCCCTATGGCCTGTACGAGTATCCGCCTGCGATCGGTATGATCCCGCCACACCGGACCGATACCGGTGCGTTCCTTATGGCCGAGGTGTTAGGCGCGAAGAATTGCATCCTCCTGAAGAACGTTGACGGATTGTATACCGAAGATCCGTTTAAAAACCCCGCTGCCGAGCTCATCGAAGATATCACGGCCGAGGAACTTCTGGAGATGGATCTGGAAGACCTCGTGCTGGAGCGAAAAGTGATCGAGCTGCTCCGGGACGCGCATAACGTCCATGAGGTAAAGATCGTCAATGGCCATAACCCCGGCTTGCTTACCAAGGTGCTGCGTGGAGAAAAGCTCGGCACCATCATCCGGTCTGTTTAACGCTTAGATAGATTAGAAATCGATACACCCTCGTCCTCTGGAACTGACTTACTGCTCTGAATCTACCATTTCAAGCCGCTTCTGCAGGTCACGAAAGAGCTCGCGGCCTAGCAGTTCTTCAAGCTCGTCCTTATACCTGGTCTCCATGTGCTCGATCAACTTCCGGGCCCCCTTCAGCGTCGTTGAGATCCCCACGCGTTCAACCCTGGTGATCAAACCATCCTTCTCCATCATGGCGAAATACGGGAGTATATAATAGTGCGGCACCTTGAGATAGTCTGCCAGCTTCCGTGTAGTGGGGAATTGTATGGCAATGGAGCCCGCGATAAACTGGATGGTGATGCACCGGTCGACCCGGAGCATAAGCTGTACCGCGGCCTCAAAGACCACCGCTTCACTCAAGGGTTCCATTTTTTCGCTCTGATTCACCAGCTAACGTAAAGAGAAGAGGGGGTGCAATCCCCAACCCCCGCCATCACTCCTCTTTCATAGTGCCGCGCTCTTCCTCAGGCACGGCGTGAAGATAGACCAGCTCGGCACCCACATCCTTTGCGATCTGCTCAAGCTCGGTCTTTCTGAAGTGTGTCCCCTCGATCTTCAGGTGCGCCTCATCACCCGCTCTGGTGACGGCAACGACCCGGAACATGGGCTGCCTGACGCCACTTCCTACCTTCGTGCGCCCTCGAACATAGATCTTGGTCGTCATGTTATACCACCCCCTAACAATAGGTATAACAATTGGTATATAAAAAGCTATGCTCGCGGGCATTGGTGCGGGGGAGCATGAACAACCAGTCTCATTGCTGCACTCACTCACGTTGCCTACAATTCCTGCTCGATTCGTAAGCGCACTTGAGCTCTTCCGCCGCATTCGTAATCATCGAAGTGATCGTTGCGAGCCCGTGGTCTCGATCTTGACGGTCGCGGTGGACCAGAGCAGCGAAGGAATAGTGTGGGGAAAGTCGAAATACTTAAGGTCTGCTCTGGATATACTATTTGTATAACAAGAGGGTGAGTGCGATGGAAACCACCCTAGTAGAACTCCCGAGAGACGTCATCGACATCTTTAAGGTGAGGGAGAAGGAACTCCCGAAGGTGGTACGAGAACTAATCGCGGTTGCTTTGTATGAAAAAGGACGCATCTCGCTCGGCAAGGCTGCTGAACTTGCCTGCGTTTCGAGATGGGAGATGAGCGATATTTTGGCGGCCAAGAGAATACCGATCCAGTACTATCCTGAGGATCTTGAAGAGGATATTGAGACGCTTAAAGAGCTACTATGATCGTTGTTTCAAACGCTGGTCCGCTTATTGCCCTGGCCAAAATCTCGCAGTTACCACTCTTACAGACCCTCTTTGGGGAATTAGTCATACCCTGGAGGTACAGCGGGAGATTGTGCAAAAGACCCTGGTATTTCTGGCTCCTTAAAGCATGCTATGCAAAGGCTCTTAAAACTTGAAAGGCATACCTACATTCATGGACGTGACAGCAGAGAACCGGATCTGGGAGGAATTGAAGGCGATACGTGAGGAGCTGGAATATATAAAAGCGCACATGGTGGATGCGGATACGATCCTCACTCCGGACGAGGAGGCCCTTTTAGAGGCTGCACTCAAAGAGTTTGAAACGGGCAAAGTGACGAGGCTGGACGAGTTTGAGCGCGAGCTGAAAGAATGACCGTTTTCGAAGTGTACCTGAGCACCGCAGCTAAGGCTTTTTTGAAGAGATTAGATAAACCACTCTTCGAGCGTATTTATCGTCGAATAAACGCACTGGCTGTCGATCCTTATCCCGCGGACGCGAAGCGTGTGAGGGGGAGGAATGAGAAGGTGTTCCGGGTCCGCGTTGGGAATTACCGAATCCTTTACGTCATCTTTTGGGATACCAAGTGCATTTTGATCGTTATGGTCGATAAACGGGCAAAGGTGTATGACCGGTGAACTCGGCCACAGAACACGGTCCGTCTCGCGTTTCGAAGTCTGATAGTTTAGATTTCGCACGGATAAGCTCTTTGTGTTCATTCAGCTCCTCGATGCAGAACGAAGGGGTAACTGGTTCTAGAAGCTCGAAGTTCGTCAATAACCTTCTCGTCACTGATTCACGCCTGAATTCCGAATGAGAATAATACGTTCGTATCGACGACCAATCTCATTCAGACAAGTCCCAGCTGTTTGAGTCTTTCGAACCGGCCGTTCTTGATCATCCTGCCGAGCTCAATGCACGCCTCTTCCGTCAACTCACTATCCTTGAGCAGTTCATCAAGCCGTTCGAGCATGAGATCACGCGTCAATCGCAACTTGACGAACTCCTCCACGCCCTTCGCCAGGTCTGCCATGTCCACGTTGAATCGCTCTGGGATCTTGATCACGAACGCACCCATTTATTTCGCTCACTTCAAAAATAGGTATGTTCAGGTTCACAAATTAGTTCTTCGCCCCCCCCCGCCTTCCACACGAGCCGTCGCTCCTCCCGGACAGAATCGGAAACTACGAGACGAGCACGAGACATCGGCGTGTGTGCGCTACTATGAGTGTTCCAGACCGTACCATATGGCTATAAGAAGAAATGGTATTTCCGCGAGCCTTGTGGCGTAAGCGAAGTGGAAAAAAATGCGTTGGGAAAGACTGTTTACAAAACCCGTCTCACCTACCATATCTATTCCTTAAAGACCATCACTTCAGACGCCTTGATCACCGCTTCCACGGTATCGCCGACCTTCAGCTTAAGCTCCTCGGCCGCTTCCCGGGTGATCATCGAGGTAATGACCGCCGAACCCTTGACCTCAATCTTGATCGTTGAGGCCACTTCACCTTTCTCTATACCCTTCACGACGCCTTTCAGACGATTTCGAGCACTTAACGGCATTTTTTCTTTTCTCACCTCCGTGTATCAATTGTTCCGCACGCATAAAAGACCTTTCGGGAATGCATGTGGGGAAACCGAAATGCTTTTTTATACGAAGTGGTAAATTCTTGCATATCGTGTGGCACATGGACGAATTCACAAAGCTGCTCAACGAGCTGAAAAAGCTCCTTCAGAATATCCCTGAAGAAGATCGCTCTGACATTCTGGACGGCGTGGACATTAGCGCGATACAAGAAGAGTTGGGGCCCTGGTACCTCGCGGACTTCCCGCTGTACCAGGGTTCGTAAATAGCATCAACACGCACGGCTTGCGCTTGTAACGGGATGTTCGGTAGGTTAGTCCTTGAGGATTATCACTTCGGACGTCTTGATTATGACTGCCTTCGCCCTGCTCTATCCCCTTTACATCGTTGTACAGTCAATTTAGAGCACGTAACATCATTTTCCCCCTCATCATCGCCGTGTGCGAATCGTTTCACATTCACAAAAACATTTGGTAAAGTTCATGCGCAAAAACCGAAAAGCATTTAAAGCCACGAGTATAATCTTGCATATCGGCAGCTGCTTGCATATCGGCTGCGGTATTGATGATAAACAGGAAAGAGAGGCGAAGATGAAAAATGGGAAAAAGGATAGTTGAGCGGCTGATTTGTATCAGCATCGTAGTGTTGTTTGTTATGAGCACAGCGCTTGCTGCGACGACCGATATGACGGCTACGAACCTGGCGAATGATGGCCCACCCCTTCTGGATGAGACGTATACTATATTGTTCGAGGGCTCGGTGACGCTCGAAGACGACACCTTCAACTGGACTGATTCCGCTAACGATACCCATGTCGTTAACTGGATGACGCCGCACGGCGCTCTCGAGGCCGCATCCACTGCCGACGGCTTCACCTACAG
>JAFGKP010000131.1 GCA_016928455.1 Methanomicrobia archaeon | reverse complement strand
GCGAAGGGCACGAAAGACGAGGCGTATTACTGGCTCAGCCGGACGAAGGAGCGTCAGATGCGGCGGCGGATCAGCGAGCTGGGTATGGTAATGCACGAACCGGAGATAGAGGAGGAAGCGGAGCCGATCTCAAACCATGAGAGACCGACGAAACAGGCAGTGGAGCAGCAGCCAAAGGAACGGGAGGATCAGAAGCGGATAACCGATTTCGAGGCTGAAGAAGTGCGCCTGACCATCTTCGTTGATCCACGTGAGACGAAGTCGGGTGTGACGCGGTTCCTCGAGAAAGCGGGTGTGGAGCTGAGGTTGCGGAATTTAGGTGTGGGCGACTATATTGTCTCCGAACGGGTCTGTATTGAGCGGAAGAGCACGACCGATTTCTTAAATTCTCTGATCAACAAGCGCAGGAATCTGTTGGCACAAATCCTGAGGATGCGAAAGGAGTACGAGAAACCGGTGCTCGTACTGGAGGGTGAAGCGCTCTACGGGCAGCGAAACGTGCATCCGAACGTAGTACGGGCGGTCATCGCAGCTATCGCGCTCGATCTCTGTGTACCTATCATCCAGACGAGGGATGAGGCGGATACCGCCTCCTTGCTCTACGTGATCGCGAAGCGTGAGCAGCAACAGTCGAGCAAGAAGGAGATCAGCCCACATGGTAAGAAGCCTGCAGCATCGCTGAAAGAGCAGCAGGAATACTTCATTTCCGCGTTATCGAATATCGGGCTCGTGACAACGCGAAATTTGCTGCGGCACTTCAAAACGGTCGAGAACGTTGTAACGGCCTCGAAGGAGGAGTTGATGGCAGTCGAGAAGGTGGGCGAGAAGACGGCCGAGCATATCCGCACGGTGGTGAGTACGGAATACCGTGCGTCTGAGGCGCGAGATGAGCCGAGCGCTTATGAGAAACGAGACGAAGCAGGGTGATACAACCACGAGCGGCCCTCTGGCGGGGCTGAGTGCTCGTGAGTGGGTACGGTGGCGAACTGCTGAGCGTTGGAATGGGCCGTGTACGTGATTTCAATGTGAATTTCTGTGAACCCCTATGGCCTCCTGAGTTTGTTCTGAAGCCAATTCGGGACGTGACCGTGGAGATCACCCGCTATCACGATACAGGTTTCTGAAGTGCAGCGCGTGAGCGCGTTATTTATGCGCGACTCTGTATTCGTACACTTATGAGCAGTGGTGGTCGTGAAGGGTTGGATGACTGGATCGAGCAGAACGTAGGGACGATGAGGCAAGAGCGAGAGAAGCTCGAGAGACGACTGCATGCGCTGACCGTGGAGATCAAGAAGCTCGAGGCACAGAAAGAGCAGATGATCCTCTCGCGGGAGGAGCAGAAAGATCCTGAATTGAATCCCGAGTACGAGCTGATGATGGAGCGAGGCATCGCGCGAGTGACCAACAAACGGGCTGAGCTGAAGCAGCGCCAGAGCGAAATGACCAAGCGGCTCAGAGCGCTCGAGCATGAAGAGCGGCAACTGATGACGGTGTTGAGGCACGAGCATTTCGGGGACTGGGTGGCATTGAAGAAGCGACGTGACGAAACGGCTGCACAGCTGGAGCGCATCGAGACGGAGCTGCGAAAGCTGCTGGAATCGATGACGCGCGACCTCCAGGCGGAATAATGGCTCAACAGTGGTTCGTTTATAAGATCTATCCGCGGGGGAGAGGTGCTCGGGTTATCCACGAGGAGCTCAATGCGGCTCGTCTGATAGTTGAAGCGGAGCTGAAACAGCTCGCGGAGCCTTACCACTGGTTCACGGTACTCGTGCGGTCAGAGAGCGTGATGTTCGGCGTCAAGGCAGAGATCGGGCGAGTGATCGAGGCGCAGGTCGAGGCGGTGTTGAAGGACGAGTATCCGGAGCTCGTGATCGGGCTTGGCCGCGAACATCCAGACAATTGTGAGATCATTGCGATCGCGACCCAATGCCGAATGAGCCTGGAGGAGAAGATTCCGCTCTCGACGTGGAGTACCGGGCAAATTGGGTTCATGGTGCACTGTATGCTCAACCCGTACGGCTTTGATAATGAGGCCTGGACCTACTGGACCTCGCTCTGCTGTATTGATGAGGATCTTGACATCTCCGATCTGGATACGCGCGATGTCATCACGCTCGTCCGGTCGTTCTTAGAGTATAAGAAAGGGCTGGAGATCGAGGACGATTACGAGAAGGTAGAGCAGCTCAAGGAAGAACTGGAAGCATTCAAGAACTATCTGGAGCAGAAACTCGCCTAGCACTACCTAATCAAGCTCAGACGAGCTTAGTGGCCCACCGCGGCAGGAGAGAACAAACAGGCCGAATTGTCACCCGTGCCTTGTCCGTTATTTCAAGCCGGAAGCGAGATCAATCAAGACCGCTCGGGGATCCTCCGCCTTCACCACGCCGGACGCCAGGAGGACGCCGTCAGCGCCCAACTCGATCGCTGCGCGAACATCCGCGCCGCTGGTCACGCCGGCGCCGCAAAGCACCACGCAGCGTTCATCAATTCGCCTGACCGCCTTCACGGTGTCCTCAACGATCGCCGGATCAACCTTCGAGACCGATCGCCCGGTGCCAATCAGCTCCGGCGGCTCGATCGCGACTGCATACGGCTTCAGTTCCGCAATCGCAGCGCTCACCGCTATACTGTTCGTGCAGACGATGGTCAGGAGGCCGATACTCGTCGCCCTAGAGACGATGAACGCGATATCCGCGATCGTGAGCCGATGCTCAGAATGGTTCACCAGTGTGCCTGCCGCGCCAGTCTGCTTCACCGATTCCAGCGTGACAAATCCCGTGTGACTGCCGGGCTCAATGGCGTCCACATGCTGTGCGAAGCAGGGGATGCTCACCGCTGCGACTATCCTGGCGAGTTCCACCTGCTGCGGACAGATCACGATGCTGACCTCCTGCTCGGCAGCTACGCGCGCGCAGATCTGCGCGAGCCGCAGACCCTGCGCACCTGCAGATTCGTTATAAGTCTTCTCGTTGAGAACGATGATCGGCGTTTCCAATTTGATCATTTTCATCCACCCACCACACGTATCAAGAAAGGCGTATCATTAATATTTACTTACCTGCAGGTGATCCCGTGATCACGAGCAGCGCACTCACAGCACTGTCCCCAACTCCCCGATGCCGGTCACCACAAATGTCGGCTCTGATTCGTAGTGCTTGCGCTTCTCCTCGTCGCGTGTGATGAGCACGGAATCAATGCCAGCATGCTTGGCCGCAAGCACCCCGACCGGGCTATCATCAACCAGTATCGCAGCCGCTCTCGGAAGTGACAATTCACGCAGCACCCGATTGATATAGAACGGATTCGGCTTCCGGGTATCAAGATCCTTCAGCGTGCTCTTACGCCCAAACCAGACCGTGAAGTAGGGTTTCAAATTGAAGTACTCGAGTGTGAAGTCCACAGAGGCCTGTTGTGAGTCACTCACCACGGCGAGCGAGTATCGCTCACTCAGGTACCGAATGATCTGCTCGGAACTCGCACAGAGTATAATCTTCCCGGTTCTGATCGCCTCGATCTTCGCCTCGATTACGTCCGTTTCGCGGCGTGTCCAGAACTCATCACAGGGGAGCCCGAAGCGCGCGCAGAACGCGCGGACGCCGTCTGCACCCTCAGCTCGGAGCGGCTGAAGGAACTGGGCATCGATCTCAGGTATCGAGAGGACGAGCCCGAAATGGCTTAGGCTCTTCTTGAATGCTTCATACGCCCATTCGTTCGGTACTCGTCCCGTCCCACGCGAATCGAGGAACGTTCCATCCATATCAAGCATGACGAGCTGATAGATTGTTTCCATGGTCGAGCCCTAAACATGCACGATCTAGTATAGAACGAAAGCGTATAAAGAATCAGCTTTTTTCTATTTCACGTGCGGAGGAGTGAACCATGAGCATCTTGACGAAGGAACTGACGTTTCAGACCAGGGGCGAGGTGGAGCTGGTTGATCTTACGGAGCAGATCAACGGCGCGCTTCGAGAGACCGGTATAGAAGCGGGCATCGTAACGATCTTCGTGCCGGGTGCGACAGGAGCGGTGACGACGATCGAGTATGAGCCTGGCTTGCTTCAGGATCTGCCGGACGCCCTTGAGCGCTTATTCCCCACAGGGATCGAGTACCAGCATGAACTACGCTGGCATGATGGGAACGGACACTCACATATTCGCGCGGCCTTTCTGGGGCCCTCGCTGACCGTGCCGTTCAAAGACCGGAGCATGCTATTAGGGACATGGCAGCAGGTGGTCTTTATCGAGCTCGACGTCCGGAGACGGTCGCGGCGGGTGATTCTGCAGATCGTGGGCGAATAGCCCAGGGCCAGGCGGGCGAACGGTCAGGAGGGCACCTTACTCGATCCTGGTGCAGACGGTCGCTCTGCCCTCGATGACCTCGATGATACGTCTGGGATGGCGGCCATTGACAATCACGCAGCTCATGCCGTGCTCCAGCAAGAACGGGGATAGCTCGGCGTCTATACAGCCGGTGTGTTCGATCTTACACAGATCCTGCGCCTGAATATGGGCGATTAGTGCGCCATTCCCGTCCAGAAGTCCGTCAACATCGGTTATTTTGATGAACGTCGTCTCACCGAGTTTATGCGCAATGAAGGCGGCAATCGTGTCTGACGTGACCTTCCACGTGTGCGGTAAGGTATTATCTGCTCGCAGAATGTGGTAAGGGAGGAGGATACAGAGACCGGTTCCCGTGGCATGTACGTCTTCGAGCTGGTCGAGCACCGGTGTCTCGGGTGCGCCATCCGCAAGGAAGAGCCCATACTGGTGCATAGCGAGCACGGCCATCCAGTGCGCGGTATCGTCCGAAACCCCCCAACGGTTCTGCAATTCTCTGACGGACTCAGCGAAGGGGCCGCCGCCCGGTATGATTACCATCTGGCGCGCAGTACGCTCAGCGTACTCGCCGAGGAACTGCATGAGCTCACGCCCGTTAGCCAGTAAGCTGCCGCCGAGTTTGAGGATTAGTGTCATTGGGTCCTCTGGTAAAATGCCGTTACCCCATCCGCAGTATTTTTTAAGACGGTATACGCGAGCTTTTGCGTGGGGAAGGCTCCGAGGCCGCAATCAGGGCCCACATACGTGATACGATCCTCGAAACGCCTGTACGCTTTCTCTAACCGTTTCGTCACGAGTTCCGGGCGGTTGTATTCTGCAACGACGGCCTCCAACACTCCTGCTTCTTTGAATGCGTTCGTGTGGTGCCGCTCATCGTACTCCGCGGCCATGCTGAAGATGTCAGTGCGTGCAATGCCGATACGGAGGAATTTGTCGTACTGGTCAAGTAGTTGTTTATCCACGATCTCGAGGAGCGATGGCTGGGACGCGGATTCCATGCCGATGACGTTCAAGCCTTCCACCTGGCAGACGGTCTCGTAGAAGATAGGTGAGTGGAGGTGTATCTGCGTATCGAGCCCCGCCCGATGCGCAAAGGTCGAGGCGAGCTCAAGCGCTTCGATCACGCCTTCCTGCTCGATCCTGGGGTCCAGGCCCATGCTCGGCTCGTCCAGCGATGCGCAGACCACGTCGAAATTCCTGGACTCGTCGACTGCGTGTTTGATGAACCGTCCGATAGAGGTTGCGATATTCGAGATGATATCCAGGTAGACCGGTGGCGGAAAGAGTTTGTAATAGAGCTCGATGGGCCCGGTGACGCAGATGCGGAGCTGCATTCGCCGCCCGTGCTGCACTTCAAACTCGGCAGCCACCGCTTCAAGTGCGGCAAGCTCGTAGATTATCGCCTCTTCTTCCTTGATCAATAACGGCTCTTCAGTGCGTGCATCGTCTATGATCGGCCCGGTGAATTGCGTGATCATATTCTGGAACTGAGGATATGTCGGTATTTCAACACCAGCGTCGAGCTTCTGGTGCAACGCATCGCGTAGGATCTCGTATAGCGTATCCCGGTGTGATTCATGGTCGGCGAAGGCTGCTTTTATCGCTGCTTTCGTCACGCCTGCGGGCAAGGGATAGCTGCCGATGTCGTCGTAGCGGAAGTGTGGTGGGGTCATGGTTCTTAATTTGTAGTTCTGTAAGTGATTATGTTATCCTTTTTGTTGCCCGTTTCACCACGAACAACCTTTGCGCAACGGGCCACGGGCTTTAAATACGATTGTACCATATATGGTACACGTGGAACAGAAAGAGTACAAACTGGAGCTCGTGAACGCACTGCTAAAGAGTCCGAATCATGTCCGAGGGTTTGCTAAGGCGTTCAAATTCAGCCACACAACGGTCTCGCGGAAGATGCAGGAACTCCTTGAAGATAACGTCGTTGATTATCGGCAGGATGGCAAGAACAAGGTGTATTTCCTAAAAAAGACCATTGAAGCACGGACTTACGTGTACGCCGCGGAGTATTACAAGTTGTTCCGAACGGTTAAGAACTCCCCGCAGCTCAGAAAGGTTATTCAGGCAGTTCAGGATAATCACGACATCCAAATGGCTCTGTTCTTTGGGTCGTACGCCAAAGGTCGGGCAAAAGCGGACAGCGATATTGACCTTTACGTGGAAACTGTGGACAGAGGAATAAAACGGGACTTAGAGCTGCTCGATTCTCGGCTCAGCGTCAAGATCGGAACATACGACCCAGCAAATCTGCTCATAAAGGAGATCGAGAAGAACCACGTGATAGTGAAAGGCGTGGAAGTGTATTATGAAAAAAGTCGGTTTTTTGCGTAGATTGTGCCAGGAAAGAAGGCTGGAACTCGTGGAGCCGAGCGAGGGAGTAATGCTGGCGTATCAAAACAAGTCAGAACGTTATCTCGGTTCTGCGAAAATTTTACTGCGAAGCGACCATCTGGAAGAATCCATTTCCATGGCTTACTACAGCATGTATTACCTCTTACTCGCTTTGTTATTTAGAACGGGGATAAAATGCGAGAACCATACAGCTTCCATAATTATGTTACAGGAATTGTTTGGTATTGACAGCACGACGATTTTGTCGGTCAAGAAAGAGCGGATTGACAAGCAGTATTATGTCGATTTCCAGGTAACCAGAGAAGAAACGCAGGATGTTATCCGATTTACGGAAGAATTTAGTGCGAAACTCACCGACTTTATCTCGCGATTGAATAACGAGAAAATTGGCGAGTATAGGGAAAAACTGAAAAAACTTCTGTCTTCTTAATCCTTACCATACCTTGCCGTTTTAAGCACCGGTTGGTAAACTCCGCCTGCCGCTTCGACTATACCTCATTCAACGTCCTCTTAAGTCCTTCCACCTGCTGCGAACGAACTCCCGTCATTCTTCTTTTCAGTTCCCGCATATCAATTTTCATACAAGCCTCTTAAATCCTCAATTGTATCGCTTAATCGAATTGAAACGTTTAAAGATCGTACCGGAACATTTTTAACGATCAAAACCGCTTTAGACGTTAATGGCTGAAGTCAAAAAGTCACTCCCGGATTTCTACGCGCTCACGGCACGCGAGATTATGGATCGGAAGCTCTGGGAATTGCCTCTGGTCGCGCAGGATGCGAGCGTTGACAGCGTCATGGAGCTTCTTACCAAGAGCGATTATGTCTGGGTCGTGGAGAGCGAGGAGAGCAAGAAGGTGGTCGGGATTATCACCGAGCACGATATCCTGAACATCTTTGCACCTGAGAAGAAGATGAGCTTCTTTGGCGCGCCGACGAAGAAGACACTGCATTTCGAGAGTTACGAGAACGCGGAGCACCTCATGTCACGACACCCCATTGTGTGCAGCCCGGACGAGACGGTCAGAGACATCCTGAAGAAGATGGCCTTTCACCGCATCCGGCGTATCCCCGTGGTCGAGAACGAGCTGCTCATCGGTGAGATCACGCTCCACCACCTCATCAAGGAATTTCACTTGTTCATGAAGACGACCGCCAGACTGTAATGCTGCTCAATAGAGAGAGCGCACGAACCGGAGACTTTAGAGTAAAGATGATGAACCTCGTTCTCGCGATCGGCATCATGATCTTTCTCGGCTTCCTCGCCGGTCTGATCTTCGAGCGATTCAAATTCCCCATGATTACCGGCTACATCGTGCTCGGAATACTCTTGAGCCCGTCACTGCTGGGGGTTATTCCTGCCGGGACCGTGAAGCAGCTCGATATCATCACGGACGTCGCGCTCGGGCTCATCGCGTATTTGATCGGGAGCAGTATGCACTGGGAGGATATGCAGCGACTGGCAAAGCCCATCGCCTGGATAACGCTCCTCCAGAGCTTTGGCGCCTGGATCTTCGTCACCGTAATAGTAGCCGTGCTCGGCCCGGTGTTCATGCCACAGGAGCCGTTCTGGCAGACCATGTTCCCGATGGCCGTGCTCATCGGTGCGGTCTCTGTTGCGACCGCGCCCGCAGCGACCATGGCGATCGTGAGCGAGCTACGGGCGAAAGGATCTTTTACCACCACTCTCCTGGCAGTAGTGGGACTTGATGACGCGATCGCGATCATCGTCTTTGCGATCGCGACAGGTATATCGCGTCCGCTGGTGAAAGAAGCGGGTGAGTTCTCGGTCTATCACATGCTCGGTATTCCCCTGCTCCACATCGTCGGATCCGCGCTTCTCGGCATCGCGTTCGCCCTGGTCCTGTTCTACGTGGTGAAGCTCGTGCGGACGCGCGAGTTCCTCGTGGTTGTTATTGTCGGCACGATCCTGCTCTGTACCGGTATCGCAGGTTACCTCGGCATCTCGTCCCTCCTGGCAAACCTGACGCTCGGCTTCTTAATCATCAATTTCGTGAAGCGCAAGGAGCTGAACCTCGTGGTGGAGGAGTTCGAGAACCTCATCTTTGTGCTCTTCTTTGTGCTTGCCGGTTTGCACTTCGACCTGAGCGTGCTCGAGGTTGCAGGTACTCTCGCGCTGCTGATCGTGCTCGCGCGCTGCTCGGGAAAGTACCTCGGCGTGCGACTCGGGGCCACCATCTCAGACGCGTCCGATAGTGTGAAGAACTACCTCGGGCTCGCACTATTACCCAAAGCGGGTGTGACCATCGGGCTCATTCTGCTCGCGGCGCGCGAGTTCCCCAGCTTCGGGGTGATCATGCTGAACGCGGTCCTCGCCTCAACGATCATCAATGAGCTCATCGCACCACCATTAACGAAATACGCCATACTCAAAGCGGGCGAGGCGCAGGTCGTTGTTTGACGCTCTGATTGGACGATTTGGCGGATTATCGCCGTTCGCAGATACTACCTGCAGCTTTTTATCATTCGCACGTTGTTAGGTAAAATCGGGAGTACCGATGCAGCTGACGGTTCTCGTGGACAACAATACCCTGATTGATCGTTATTTCCTGGGAGAACCTGCAGTCTCCTATTTCATCGAAGACGCGGGCACGCGTATCTTATTCGATGTTGGGTATTCCGACGCATTTCTCATAAATGCGCAGAAAATGGCGATTGATCTCCGCACGCTTGATTTTGTGGTACTTTCGCACGGTCATCTTGACCATACCTGGGGTCTGGACCCGCTCATCAGGTTGTACATCGAGTCGAAGCTCGAGCGGCTCGAGTCGAAGAGGCCCACGCTGGTCGCGCATCCCGCGACCTTTCAAACGAAACTGCTTACGGGAGTCGGCCAGATCGGATCGCTCGTAACAGAGACGCGAGCGGCGAACTACTTCACGCTGCACCTGAGCAGGGAGCCCGTATGGTTGACCGACCGTCTGGTGTATCTCGGCGAGATCCCGCGTCGGAACGAATTTGAAGCGCAAACTCCCATCGGTAGGGTCAAAAGCGAGAAGAACGAAGAGGAGGCCGATTATTCGCTCGATGATTCCGCCCTGGCCTACCAGTCATCACAGGGCCTGGTAATCATCGCAGCCTGCGCGCACGCAGGCATATGTAATACGCTTGAGTACGCACGTGAGGTGTGCGATGAAGATCGAGTTGCCGACGTCATCGGCGGTTTCCACCTGCTCAATCCTACAGAACGGCAGTTGAAGGGCACACTCGCCTACTTCGCATCACGGCAACCTGTGGCGGTCCACGCCTGCCACTGCACGGATCTGCATTCGAAGCTTGCCTTGGCGCAGGCCGTCAAGCTCGAGGAGGTCGGCGTCGGGCTGCAGTTGAATTACGAGTGAATAGCCCGTCGGCCGTAACCTGCCATATACCGCCTACCTTTTTATACTTGGTTATCTATATCTAACATATTGTTAGAAATATGCAATTGCCGCGCACGTCACGGAGCGGAGAAGAAGGAAGCGATGCTGAAAGACAAACGCATGCTGTGGCTGATGGTGTGGATAGCGCTACTGGCGGTGATCTTGTTTATGGTGATCTGGCACGGTGTGAACACGATCAGCGTGTCCATGGTAATTAGCATGATTATCGCCGTGCTTCTCGCATGGTTTGTGCGGTGGAGGCGAATGGGCGAGCTGCCGGAACGCGACGAGCGAACGAAGAAGCTGGGCGCGTATGCAGCAACCTATTCGTGGCTCGTGACGCTCGTGCTCATTGCAGTGCTCTTCTGGGTCGATTACCTCGCGGTAGTCAAACTGACCGTAACGCAAGTATTGAGCGTGACCTTGCTCGTAATGGTGCTCTCGCTGAACCTCTTCCGCTGGTACTTCAGCCGGCGGGGCGATGTGGAATAGCATAGGAAGGAATGAGATGAATAGAAAGCAATTCAGGCTGTGCATGATGGTAGTAAGCATGGGAATGGGGGCTGCGATTGGCTGGTCCGTAGCTGTGGGCGAGTATCTCGTGCCGATAGCTGTCGTGGCTATCGGGTTGGTCCTGATGCAGCTCTGCAAGAGCAGGGTTACCGAGGTGATGGAGGATGAATTGGTCTATCGGCTCAGTGAAAAGGCGTCCTATATGACCTTGCGGGTCTCGCTCTTGCCACTGGCAGTACTGGGTGCCGTGTTCATTGCACTGAGTAAGAGTGGCTCGCCGGTGTTAAACGAGATTGGCCTTACCCTGGCGTTCTTGGTCTGCGCGCTGCTCCTCTTGCATATCGGGTTCTACACGTACTATAGCCGCAAAGGCGTGCATTGAGCTAAGTTGAACGGAAATGAGAACGAGGATCAAGGAGTTCCGGGCACGGTACGATCTGACGCAGGACGAGCTCGCGAAGCGGGTCGGCGTCCGGCGGGAGACGATCGTCTTCCTGGAGAAGGGGAAATACAACCCCTCGCTCAAGCTCGCGCATAACATCGCGAAGGCGCTGCAAACGACAATCGAGGAGCTCTTTCTTTTCGAGGACGATGAGTAAGCCGGTTTAAACGTTTCTCAATCCTTTGAAAAGATTCCACAGCGGCACTCTACGGCTGTATTCCCTGTACGCATCGCCGAACTTGCGGATGTTGTATTCGTCCTCGGTGCGTGCGGCCATTCCGAAGCAACAAAAGGCCAGGGCACCCAAAAGGACTGCGATCAACGATTGAAAGACGAGAATGAGCGCAACTGACCAGATGGCCATACCCAGCGTCATGGGCTCACGAATGATGCCGTAGAGCCCGGTATCAATCAGTGCGGTGGTCGCGGTGAAGTCGCCCGTCTCAGCATCCGGTCTGCCTTTACGCTGCAACTCGAGCATGGAGCTGAAGACGAGGACGCCTGCGGGGATGTAGAGCAGCAGACCGATGACTTCGAGCCACCAGAGCCCATACTGCGGCCACGCGCCCGCGAGCCCGAGCGCCAGCTCGAGCGTGAGCAGTGTGAAGAAGAGCCCAAGCCCGGTATGCATATAGATCTCGCTGACGATGCGTTCACGCGCAGCGTGGAGCAGCCAGCGCCCATTGACGAACCAGATAATCGTGCAGAGGCCGATGACGAGGAGATAGCGGTACAGTTCCAGAGCCATTTCTTCTCACCTCTCGCCCTCGTTCGAGCGACGTCCTCGTGCCGTTTTGGGGTTGTTTATACAAAAACGCGCACGAGTATGATAACCACCATGAGCGCGGGCAATAAATTGATTACCTTCAACTCTTTGAGTTCGAGGAGCTGGATGCCAAGGCCGATGAGAATGACCCCGCCGACCGCGCTCAGCTCGGTAACGAGCGCTTCGGTGAAGAACGCCTGTGATGACGCGGCGAGGAGCGTGATGCCCCCCTGGAAGAGGAAGAGCGGGATGGCAGAGAAGAGCACACCGATCCCGAAGGTTGACGCGAGTGCAATGGACCCGCAGCCGTCCAGCAACGACTTGGCGAATAAGATGGACGGGTCGCCATTGAGCCCGTCCTCGATCGCGCCGATGATGGTCATCGCGCCCATACAGTAAATGAGAAATGAGGTGACCAGGCCCTCAGAGAACTGCTCGTTGGCTGAGCCACCGATGCGTGTCTTCAAGAACTCGCCAAAATGATCGATATGCCTATCAAGATGCAGGGATTCGCCGATAAGTGCGCCGAGCAGCATACTGAAGATAAGAATAATGAACCGCTCGGTCTTCAGTGCCATACTGATGCCGAGCACGAGCACACAGAGCCCGATCGCCTGGAATCCGATCTTCTTGAGGTTATCGGGAAACCGCTGATGGAGCGCTACGCCGATGAGGCTCCCGATAATGACCGCAGCGGTGTTGACATACGTGCCCAGCATCAGTTTACTATCAGCAAGCAGCGAGATAAAAAGTCGTGACTGCTCGTTCTTCGTACGTTACTGCCAGAAATGCACGTGCGTTTTACCATCTTCACCTTTTGTTACCAGTCCCTCAGGACGTATCTCTACCAGCTCCTCGTCTGCTAAGATCGTTGCTATCTTTGCTCGTACCGCGTCGTCGGCAGACGCCAAAAGCGCTTCCAGTTCGCGCTCTCGCGCCAGTTTCTTCTCCCGATCGCTCTTATGCGCTTGCTGCTTCGCCCGTTTCGCTCTGTTCCTGCTCATCCCATCGAGCATCTCCCATCTTCGAGAGGAGAAAGGTCAGCTTCTCGCTTCATTCTGTACTGATGCGGTGCATGAATACCTAAACGCGTCCGCGCGCGTACTCCGCGGCTTCACGCATCAGTTGTATCGCTCCTTCTATCCGGTCGAGTTCTTCGAATCCGTATGACAGTCGCAACTGCCGCTTGCCCACCGCAACGAGATCGCCACGTGGGTGCACGCAGTGCTCGCCCGGGACGTAGATTACGCGCGGCTTCTTATCGGCTGCAGGGCCATCCATCCTGACATCACCGGTCGTTCGTGCGAGGTACGCGAAGAAATCGGACGTCTCGGTGGTCTGGAAGTGCTTCATGGTCAGATAGTAGTAGAAGCTGGCTCTGCCGCCGCTACAGTGCTCCACGAGATCTCCGAGTTGCTCGTTGAGCCAGCTCCTGACCGCGTGTGCTTTCCTCCGGTAGCCCGCCTGGACCGCTTCGATCTGCTGCTGCATGTGGTGATCGAGGAGATAGCTCGCGATCTCCTGGTTGATGAGCGGTGCACTGAACCCGACATCGCTCGTCTTCTGGATCATTGCGCTCATGAACCGCCCCGGAGGGCCCATCATATAGCCGATCCGTAACGCGGGCGCGAGGATCTTCGAGAGCGTACCGAACTCGTAAACCAGGCCCGTGGAATCGTACAATAAGCCGGATGTGAGCGGTGGAACGGCGTGATCGTGCACCAGATGCTCGTAAGCCTTATCAAAGAAGAGCGGGATCTTCCTCCCGAGCTCATGTGAGAGGTCAGTAACAATCTGCACCAGCTCCGCTCGTCGCTCGTTCGAGAGGATGGTGCTCGTCGGATTGTTAATAGTAATGATATAAAAAAACGCGATCTCGTCCTTGCGGGCGCCCAGGCCGTCGAGTTTCGCGCGCAATAAATCGGTTTGTATGCCGTTATCATCTTCGGGCACCGTAAGCACCTCGAACCCCTGCCGTTCGAGATAGTTGCAATAGATATAATACATCGGGTCGGAGGTGACCACAATGCCAGGTGCAAAGATGTGCGCAATACCTTCGAGCAAGCTCGTCGCGCCGTTCGGACCTATAATAACCTCATTCCGATCGACAATCTCTTGCGTGAGCCCGCCGAGACGGTGCTCGATATGGAACCGCTTGAGCGACTCAATCAAGTTCTGCGAGCCCTGCGAGCCACCGTAATTGAACGGCACCTTATACTTCTCAGGCTTTGCGAGCACCGCCTGCATCGCCTCCACCATGAGTTCGTGCGGGATTGTCCGTTCGTTGACGTAGCCCACCCCCAAATTAACGTCTTTCGCGGGTCGGAAATCAGTGGCAAAGGCCGCCATCATGCGATTGACCGGTGAAGGTGCACAGGATACTGTTCCATACCCCGATAACCTGAAATCTGCGAGTTCCATACCAACCGATCTGAAGTCGAGGCTTAAAAAGATGCGGCCCGTCATCATGATAAACGGGCACGAGAAGCGCGTGTTTCAGTATTCGAGCCGGAATCACGTGCCGAACCGACGCTTACACAACACGCTCTGGCTGCGTGGTGTGGTGCGTGCGGCGTTCCGCCGTCCCTCTCAGTGATTTGAGCGTTACGTCATGGAGATCGCGAAGTAGAGCACTAACCAGAGCGCAAGCAATCCCACGCCACCAAAAATGATCTGTCCTGTCTCACTCATGGCTCAGAGATAATCAAGCCCTTCGACTATTTAAATCTTTTTCTTTTGCTGTCTTGCTGTGCTTTGCTTGCTTTACTTAGCTTAGCTTTGCTTGCCACACCGGCTTTTCTGCTTCGTGCTTCTTCTCATTCACGCACTCAGAGAGGCAAACGCAAAACAATATACGTACGACAAACCTCTGTCATGCTATGAAGAAGCGGTATTTGGTGCTGCTCCTATTTACTGCGATTGCGGTGCTTGCGTACCATTTCTTTCTTAGCGGCTTCTTTGCCGGGTATGGCCCCCGTCCACCTACGGTGAGCGATGATCCTTTACAGACCATTTCGCTGCCGGAAGGTTTCTCACTGGAAGTCTATGCTGCAGTCCCGAACGCGCGGTCGATGGCGCTCAGTGATTTCGGCGTGCTCTTTGTGGGCACGCGCGATTCGGACAGGGTCTCTGCGGTGGTTGATGACGAGGTGAAGGTGGTGGCCTCCGGGCTGAATATGCCGAATGGTGTCGCGCTCTGGAATGGTTCGCTCTACGTCGCGGAAGTCAGCCGTATCCTGCGATTTGAGGATATTGAGGAGCATCTGGAGAACGCGTCTTATACCGTGGTGCGTGACGATTTCCCAGCGGAGACCCTGCACGGCTGGAAATTCATCCAGTTCGGGCCGGATGGCAAGCTCTACGTGCCAATCGGCGCGCCCTGCAACGTCTGCCTGGAAGAGGGATATGCCACCATCATGCGGCTGAATCCAGACGGCACGGACCTTGAAGAATACGCCGCTGGTGTAAGGAATACCGTGGGCTTCGACTGGCATCCGGCTACGAACGAGCTGTGGTTTACTGACAACGGTCGAGACTGGCTGGGTGATGATCGCCCGCCCGATGAATTGAACCACGCGCCGGACAAGGGCCTGCACTTCGGCTTTCCCTACTGCCACGGCGGCACGATACAGGACCCTGAGTTCACCGATCGGGGCTGTGCGGAATTCGAGCAGCCAGCACTGCGCTTAGGACCGCACGTTGCCGCGCTCGGGATGCAGTTCTATACCGGCGATATGTTCCCCGAGTATTACAGAGGCGGGATTTTTATTGCAGAGCACGGCAGCTGGAACCGGCGTGACCCGATCGGCTATCGGGTGACGTTTGTCAAGCTGGAGGATGGCCTGCCTGTGTCGTACGAGGTCTTTGCGGAAGGCTGGCTTCAGGGCACGTTATCATGGGGTCGGCCGGTGGACGTCGAGGTGATGGAGGACGGCTCGTTGCTCATCTCCGACGATAAGGCAGGTAAGATTTATCGGGTGATCTATAGCGAATGAATGAATCTCCGGATTCACCTTCGAGACGGTCCTGATCATTCATCGAGGCCTTCGTGCTGATAGTAACACTCAAAGCATCCCGAAAGCGATGACGGGTACACCTGGGAATGCGACCGAAAAATCAGTATGCCCGAGAACGATTCCATCGTTCAGCGCACGAATGGTCTCCTGTAACTTCCCGAACGTATTATAAATCTTCGCAACGGGCTGATCTCGAGTGACAAGATCGCCTGGTTTTGCAAGAAATCGGATGATACCACTGGTTGAACTCAACGGCAGGTGAGAGTATCTGAGGATCTGGCCCCGCACACGTTCGGGCACGGGGTAGCGGAACGGTTTTTCCAGCGGCGTAACCATCCCGAGATGAGCCAGGATATTCAAGATGGAGTTCACACCGAACGCTATGTTTTGCTCGTTCACCACATAGGACTCACCCAATTCGAGCGTCAGTGCGGGGATATCGTGTTGGAGGAGGCTATACGAGAGCGACCGTTTCAACTCCTCGGTATCTTGGATAACCAGCAGCCCGGTTTTCTCACTGAGATACTGCGCTTTTGCATAGGCTGTTCCCTCGTGGGTGCGTGGGCGTGGGTCGAGTAACGCATGCGGGATAGATTTCCGCCAATCGTTATGAAGATCCAGAACGAGCGCAGGATTCGTTTGGACGATAGTGTTGAAGGTCTTATCAGCAATTCGCTCTGCTAGTGAGCCGTTTTTATTGCCCGGGAAGGAGCGGTTGAGATCCTCCTTGCTCAGAATGATGTCCCGCGACGCGGTTTCAAAGCCAAGCGGATTCATCAGTGGGAACGCATAGATACTCCCGTTCAGCAAGTGTTTCCGGACCGTTTTGAACAGTTCCTGGATGACGACGATACCGCCAACTTCATCACCATGCACGCAAGCGGTGAGCCAGACAACAGGGCCTGAGCAGGGGCTTTCCACAACCATCAGCGGCAGCCGTCGGCGCGATAAGTCGGACCCCGTCAGGATTTTGAGGAATGAAAACCTGATTCGTGGTCTTCCGCCAGTACGGCAAGTATGATTCGTTTCCATATCCGTTTCACGAGTCTCACATCGATTCCAAAATCTTTTTCGCTAACTCCTTGCACACCGCTTCAATCTCCGGCTCCACATACCCGCCCTTCTTCAGAAACGCGGTCAGCTCCGCCACGATCTCCGCCGTGTTCTCCCGTGCCCGTTCTTCGGTCAACGGCTTCTCGCCCTGCAGCTTGATCCCGCCCTCCTTCCAGCCTTCTGCGAAGTACCAATCCTTATACCACCGGCAGCCACAGCGCCACAGCAAGTACCCGATCGGTGTCGCCGCTGCCGGGACGCCCGAAATGAGCGCGCGTGCCGTTATCTTATGGTCTAAATAAGCGACGGAGATGTGCCCGCCGGGTGGTATGAGCTCAGCGAGCAGCTGAAAGAGCACTTCACCATCAGGATCGCGTTCGTCGCCCGAGATAGGCGTATACTCGAGCTCCAGCCAGGGCTTGATGTGCCGGCTGCCCTCGTAAAAGAGCCCGCTCACGACCATCCGTTTCTGAACCTGCAGACGGAAGGAGAAGACACCTGCGAAGGTACCCGGCTGCACCTCAGCGACCTGCAGCGTATGCGCACCAATCCGTCTGCCCTGTAATGCATAGAGCGGATTTTCCTTTTTCCCTCTTTCGGTCATGTAGCTCCTCCAACCGGAATTGATGATACGTGCCGCTATGCCTACATAAAATATCCGGGGCTTCTTAAACGTTGCGCCATTACCAAAGCCCTGTAGCGTGCTCGTTTCACCTGCCACGTTCAGTGCGGCCGACCTACAACTGTTATGTATACCACGCTCTCGTTTACACCGTCAACGTCCAGCAGCGCGTTCACTTCGTCATCATAGAGCGCACCGATCTGGCAGCTCCCGAGCCCCAGCCCCACGGCCGCCAGGGCCACGTTCTGCGCTATATGGCCTGCATCTAAATACACGTACCGATACGCACGCTGTTGGTACTTCCACGTCGATCGCGGGAAAACACCCGTCCAGATGAAGACCACGTGCGCATGGTATGCCATCTCCTGATCGAGTGCGGCCTGTGCAACCGCCATGCGGAAATCGCCCGTACGGAGCTGCTCCAGCTCATGCTGCGCTACGGCATAATGATACACCCCCGGCTCAACGTCTTCAACGGCATTCACCACCACATACGTCTCCACCGGATACAGCGCGCCCGCCGACGGCGCGGTTCTGAACGCATAGCCCTGCTGCACGTTCGTGACACCCTGCGCCGCCCACAGGAGTTGCGAGAGCTCAGCATTCGTCAGCGGCTCCTCGGTGCTGAAGTGCCGCACACTCCGCCTCTTGGCTAAAACCGACCATAACGGTGCACCTCCCGTTTGGTCCGGTTCGTCGAGCGCCACTCGCGGCGCCGAGGGGTAGTGCTTATACGTATCGGGTTTCCGTGCCCAATCAAGCTGCCAGGC
>JAFGKP010000130.1 GCA_016928455.1 Methanomicrobia archaeon | reverse complement strand
CCTCCCGTAGGGCGCGCCGTAATATGGCGCGGGGTATGCTGCAGGCGCTACCGGTCCATACATGCCGGTCCACCACCCTCGGGGAAGCCAGGGGAAGTTCCGACAGAACGGATAGGGGTTGCCCATGCCTCGTCCGGGTCCGAACCCCGACCGAAAACCTCTTCCACGTCCCATCCCTCTTCCGCGCGGCATAATCATTTCTCCTTCTTCAGTTCTGCTATCCGCTTCTTTACCTCTTCCAGATTCTTCTCCAGCGACTCCACAATCATTGAGAGCTGCTCGAGGTCCTCGTCTTGTGCTCTAGGCGCTGCGGGCGGTTGCTGTGGCGCTGGTTGCTGCATGCCGAGCCCCATACCACGGCCCATGCCCCTACCGCCACCACGACCCATACCGAGTCCGCTGACGGTTCCAGCACTAGCGCTGCCAACGGCACTCATACCAGCATGAGCAGCTACGGTTGCCGTGCCTGCTTCAGTGAGCTTACCCGCCTGGTACAGCTCAATCGCGTCCTTCACCGTGCCGTATGCGCCCGTTGCGACCTTCACACCAGCCGTCGAGAGTACCTGGAATGCGTTAGGGCCCATGTTGCCGGAGATAACTACGTCGACGCCTTCATTCACCATAGCTTGAGCCGCCTGAATGCCCGCACCACCCGGTGCATTCAGAGCAGCATTCGGCATTGCCTCGAACTCCATCGTCGCGGGATCAACGATCACGAAATACTGACTGCGCCCAAAGCGCGGGTCTACCTGTGCATCCAATCGATCCGCGACTGCAGTAACACAGATTTTCATCTCTTCAGTTCACGTGCTCCATATGAATATATATTCAATTACCTATATAAAGTTACGCCTGCTCCGCGCCGGTTCCGCCTTCCACGAACGTGCGGATGTTCTGCACGATCTGCGCAAACGCTTCACTCACCTTCGAGTCCTTTTGCATGACAAACGGTGTGCCGCTGTCCGCGGCCTCGACCATGTTCGGATCCAGCGGGACTCGCCCGAGGAACGGAACGCCCAGTTCCTGAGCCGCTCGCTCACCGCCGCCGTACTTGAAGATATTAATCTCATGGCCGCAGTGCGGGCAGACAAATCCGCTCATATTCTCCACGATCCCGATGACCGGCACATTCAGTACGCCTGAGAAATTGACGGCCTTGCGCGAATCCAGAAGCGCGAGATCCTGCGGTGTGGTCACGATGACCGACCCATCAACTTTTTTGAGCAACTGTGCGACGCTGAGCGGCTCGTCACCAGTGCCCGGTGGGAGATCGATGATCAGATAATCCATATTCCCCCAATCGACCTCTGAGAGGAACTGACGTATCGCATTCATCTTCATCGGCCCGCGCCAGATGACCGGTGAATCGCGATCGGGCAACAAGAACCCAATCGACATGGCTCGCAATCGCGGTGTCACCGAGATCGGCTTGATCATATCCCCCGAGATCTCCGGTCTTTTGTCCTCGATCCCCAGAATCTTCGGAATGTCCGGTCCATGGATGTCCGCATCCATAAGCCCCACTTCCAGGCCCTGCATACCGAGTGCGAACGCGAGATTTGCCGCTACTGTTGTTTTCCCCACGCCGCCCTTGCCGCTCATCACCATGATCTTATACTTGACCTTGGCCATGCTCATGGCAACGGCATCTTCTTGCTGTTGCTTCTTTTCCGCTTTTTTCTCTTCACTCATCTATATGGTATCACCCCTAACCAGACCTTATCCATACCTTAAAGTAATCCTTTTCGCCCGTGCCGACCCGCACGCCAGCCAGGGGGTAGCGCGGGAGCAGGTGCCTGAACAGCATCCTTCGTGAGCACGTAATCGCCACCCTCGATCCGAATAGCTTTTCCCGCACTGAATGCTTCCGCGATCTTCCGATGCGCTTCACTCAGTATCCGGTGGAAGGTCGGCTGTGAGACGCCCATGCGCTTCGCGGCTTCATCCTGGCTCAGTCCGAGCAAGTCTTTTAAGCGAATACTCTCCAGCTCCTCGAGCTTCAGGACAATCTCCGTGACCGTGGATCGGGCATTGAGCTCACCGCCACGCGGTCCGACCCCCGGTTCGAAGTAGCGAACCGGTGGTTGAAAGCCGACGCATCGGCATCGTCTTCGGCCTGGCATAGTAGCGTAGTATAGTACCACTAGGTGCTATCTGAATATATATTCGCAAAGCAGCTAACGGTTTTGAGCTTTTCACTCGCCACCGCGCGGGCGCCAGAGCTGGCACGTACGCACTCGCCGTGAGGTACCGTGAAAACTTCTTATGGGTGCGCATCAGGTATACAAACAGGGCAGAGTGCCGATACGCGATGTCACGAAGCAGTAAACAGGCGCGCAGGGAGATTGCATGTCCGCGGTGCTGGGTTGCATTGCAGCAGGAAGAGGTGGACGTGCGAGGGCCGAACATTATCATCGATGTGTGCCCCAGCTGTGGTGGGATCTGGCTGGACTCGGGGGAATTGAACCGGCTCCTGCGAGACAGAAAGCTCTCATCGTACCTCACCAAGCACATCGGGACCCAGAGCAAGAGTCAACTGGTTTGCCCCGGGTGCGGCTGGTTGATGGACATCGAGACTGCAGAGGAGGTGGACGTGGATGTCTGCCTGAACTGCGGCGGCGTCTGGCTCGATGCAGGTGAGCTGGAGAAGCTGAAGGAGATCTCGAGCGAGGGCTTTGAGGGTGACGAGCGCGTGAAAGCGGAAGAGCGGTGGGAAGAGCTGATGCAGCGGGAGCGAGAATCAGCACTCGCGGGGCTCTTGAGACGGTTAGCGCGTCGGTAACCGCGGGAATTGGCAGAGCCTCAGCATCCGGACTCCTCGACCCGTAATCGCTCGATAATCTCATCAATAACCGCGCTCAAATTCCGCTGATTATCAAAGTCCGGCGTCGTTACGGTGCTCAGCTTCGCCGCGCGGATCAGCGCAATGAGATTGTCAAGCGCGCGCTCCACATCGTCTACGATGCTCACGGTTGCGTACCGTGATGTGCGTGAGAACGGGTTCAGATCAACTGAGATCACACGCTTGCCCATCTTGATGAGCGCTTCACAGCGATCGCCGTCCTCCAGAGGGGTGAAGACAACATCCGCGGCATAGATGCCCGCCGTATCGGCACGTGCTCGTGCATGCGTGATACCCGGAATGCGCGGCTCCGCATCGCGACCCAGAACGTTCGTGGCGCCCAGCCGCTCCAGATGCGCCACTATCCGCTGCACGCGCTCTTCAGTCCAGTAAAAGATATTGACCTCCAGTGGTGCGAGTATGAGCGTGCTCAGGGCGATGAGCTTCTCAGGCACCAGCGCGGCAACATTGCCGTTCACTGAAATCACCGGCTTCTCCGCCGTCAGCAACAGTGCCGCGGCAGCCTCCGTCGCTCGCAGCGCCGCCGGTAACGTCCGCTCACCGATCAGATAGTCGAACGCCTCGCCGCGACCGTGCGCAATCAGACCCTGCCTGCTCGTTATGCCCGCTTCGATGCCCGCAACGATCTTCTCGCGTTTTTGCAACGATTTGTAACGCGGATGCGATTCCGGAATGGTAACCATTGGACTATCCTTTTCACTTTGCTCATAAAAAAGGGGGTAATTACCACGGCATCAGCGGATAGATAGAATCCCCGGGGAATACTGGTATGAATTTCAGCCTAAACAAAACGCGTTCAAATACCGAACGAACGAGGGGGGGCGGGAGGGACGTTTGAACCATGGAACGCTCCGGCAGGCTCGCTAGCTAGCTAGCTATATCCTGCGAATAGAAATTTCACGCTTCTTCGGCATGATCTGCCGGAGAATCGCTTTGAATTGCGCGTCGTCGATCTTGCTCTTGATTCTCCCGGACTGCGCGAGTGCGATGAGCTGCGCCTCCAGCTGCTCGGCCGTTTCCGGCTTGGCCATCCGGATAGTATTCAACCGCTCTCGTGCTTCTGCTGTGAGGATCTGGCGCAGGATATTCTTTTTGAGCTCTTCGAACTCCTTCCGCCGCTGCTCCTCCGAGACCGCTGCTTCCTGCTGCTGCTGCATCTGCGCCATCTTCTGGCTTCGGATCGCTGCTAGCTCATCCTCGTCTGCCATTTTATCCGTTCTCGCACTCACTCTTTCTTCGGCGTCTCGGTTACCGTCTGCAGCAGCTTCAGTTCATGCGCCGTGTTATCCAGGAAGCTCATACCTTCGGCCGAGATCTTCCGGCCGCGCTTGGTCTTCGTTACATACCCTGCACGCTCTAACTGCATGAGTACCTCACGAATAATCTTCCCGGACGCTTCCCGGAACCGCTCTTTCTTCGTGCCCCGGTTCACTCTGCTACCGTAATAAGTACGAAGCCGTGCGACGCCGACCGGGCCATG
>JAFGKP010000129.1 GCA_016928455.1 Methanomicrobia archaeon | reverse complement strand
GGCTGCCGCGGGACGTCCGTGGACCTCGCCAAGACCGAGCCGCGCGAGTTAGAGCGTATGTACCAGGATCTAAGCGCGCAGAGCAGACGACTACCGGAACATCAGACCACGCTCGCAGCATTCAACGTCGTCCCTGATGCAGAGCTCACTTGCGAGCTCAAATCGGCCGCAGGAACTGGGCTCCTGTATCGTTTGCCGAGTCGTGTGAACTGGGATGCGCTTCGTGCGGCATACGACACACAACCGTCGAATTATGAGCAGTTCCTCGGTATTCAGGGCATCGGGCCGGCGACCGTCCGTGCCTTAGCGCTCGTCGCCGAGCTGATCTACGGCGAACCCGCAAGCTGGCACGACCCGGTGAAGTACTCGTTCGCGTTCGGCGGCAAGGACGGTGTACCGTATCCGGTGGACAGGAGAACGATGGACGAGACGACCGAGCTCTTACAGACCGCGATGAAGATGGCAAACGTAAAACCGCCCGCACCGTCCACACTACGGAAGTGACCGTTTTAGCGCTCGTTTGAAATCACCCCACTTCTTGCTGTACCGGCAAATATCGCGTCCGAAGAACGGTCAAAGCTATTAATAGCCGCAGATAAAAGTGTTCCTATGGAGCCGATGAAATTCGCACCCGTTTCGGAGAGCCAGATCACGAGAGCGATCGTGGATGAGTTTGCAGCCGAGTTGCATGCGTACGTAGAGTCTGATGTTATCATCGTTGGGGGTGGTCCCGCAGGCTTGATGGCCAGTAGAGAGCTAGCCGCTGCAGGTGCCAAGGTGCTGCTCATCGAGCGGAACAATTACTTTGGTGGCGGATTCTGGCTCGGTGGGTTTCTGATGAACAAGGTCACGGTGCGTGCGCCAGCGGAGCGTGTTTTTGACGAGCTTGGGATACCCTACCGGGAATACAGTGCAGGCTTGTACGTCGCGGACGGGCCGCACGCGTGCTCGAAATTGATTGCCGCAGCCTGTGAGGCAGGCGCGAAGCTCATGAACATGGTCGCGCTGGAGGATGTCGTGCTCCATGAAGAGCGCGTACGTGGTATCGTGGTGAACTGGAGCGCGGTATATAGCTTGCCGCGTCAAGTAGCTGCGGTGGATCCTGTCTCGTTAGAATCGAAGCTCGTGATCGATGCGACCGGGCATGACGCTTCGGTGGTGAAGAAGCTGGAAGAGCGCGGTTTGCTGCAGACCAAGGGGCAGGGCGCGATGTGGGTGGAGCGCTCCGAGAATCTCGTGGTCGAAGAGACCTCGGAGTTATATCCGGGGTTGATCGTCACGGGCATGGCAGTCTCAACAGCCTACGGACTCCCACGGATGGGCCCGACCTTCGGCGCGATGCTGCTCTCCGGAAAGAGAGCGGCTGAGATTGCGATTGAGCAGCTCGGGTTATAACATATCCATTATCACGTGCGAATAACCACGTGCGAGCAAGAAAAAAAAAGACCCATGAAGGCGCTAACGCTCCTATCAGGAGGGCTCGACTCGATTCTGGCGACGAAACTGGTCCTGGATCAAGGCATCGAGGTGGTGGCTGTCACGTTTGTCTTACCGTTCACCGCGGAGAACGTGGATTACGCCAGCAAGATAGCTGAGCGGTTCGACATTACCCACCTCAAAGTTGAAGTCGGACCTGATTACTTCGAGGTCATTCGCAACCCGAAACACGGCTACGGCTCCGGCATGAACCCCTGCATCGATTGCCGGATCTACCTGCTCAAAGAAGCGAAACGGATTGCTGACGTGCTCGGTGCGAAATTCATTGTCACCGGTGACGTGCTCGGTGAGCGGCCAATGAGCCAGCACCGCAAGGCGCTGACGCTCGAGGAGCGCGAGGCAGGTCTCGAGGATTTGATTCTGCGGCCCCTGTCAGCAAAGCTCCTGCCAGTGACAATACCTGAATGTGAGGGCTGGATCGATCGCGAGAAGCTGCTCAGCATCTCGGGCAAGAGCCGGAAGCCGCAGATCGCACTCGCTGAGCAGTACGGACTCCAGGATGCATACCCCGCGCCCGCGGGCGGCTGCCTCTTGACCGATAAGGAATACGCGGCGAAAGTTCGTGATCTGTTTGAGCACACCGAGCGGGTGACGAACCGTGACATCCAGATATTGAGACTGGGCCGGCATTTCCGTTTCGGGATAGCGAAGATTATTGTAGGCCGGAATGAGCGTGAGAATTCGCTGCTGATAGCACTGAAGATGTCCAACGCGTATATGTTTGAAGTCCCGGATTGCGGGAGTCCGATCACAATCGTAGAAGGGGCGAGCGATCCTGAGACGATCAAGCTTGCGGCGCGGCTTACAGCCCGGTATTCGGACGCTCGTACCGACCCGATCGTGGTGGAATACGGGCGTGAAAGCGAAGGGCCGCGAATGCGAATCACCGTATCGCCTCTTGAGGACGAGGAAGTTGACCGTTTGCGGATCTAACAGCTCTTCATCTTTCATTCCAGCTGTATTGCGGGGATCCGGGCCACGCACGCATTTCCATTCGCATCCACGAACGAGGAGCAGGTGATCAGCCCCCCGGTCACCATCTTGCTGGAAACGTTCAAGATCTGAGGATACGAGCCGGACCGTAGCTCGTAGTTATAGGTCGTCCCACCGTGCAGGATGAACGGCTCGGTGAAGATAATCGTGTGCCAGTCGTCGTGGTAGCCGTTCCACGTAGCGTTCTCATCGAGCCCGTTCCCGTAAATATGGACGTATTCAGCGTGACCGCCGGTGCCCGGACACGGATATGTGTGGAGCCTGGAGACAAGCATCGAGTGATTTGGCCGAAGGGTGCCATTATGTGTGCCTGCGATGCTCGGATAGCTGCCGGGTCCGGTATCGAAGATTCTGAATGGGTCAAAGGGCAGTATCGTCAGATTTACCATGACTTCAGATGACCAGACCCCATCGTTGTCCTGCACCTGAAAGGAAATAATATGCGTGCCTACCGACAGGTTTGAAGCGGGAATGGCGAACGATGCTGCTGTGCTAAGAGATCCGTCAAGGCTTGAGCTCCAGTTGTACGCAACCACTATCCCGTCGGTATCCGTACCGTTCCCCGAGAACGTGATGAGATCAAGCGTTTGCACCGACGGGTTGGGCGTGATTGAATCGATGAAGGCCGTGGGTGGTTGATTCGGCAGCTCTGCTCGCGCTCGTATGCCCACATCAAAGTACTCGCCAGAATACGAATTATACGGCTTCGTGAAATTCGTGCCATCGCAGCTCATGTAACTCTCGCCCGAGAACGTTGCCACTTCTGACCACCGCGCCGGCCAGGAACCGGTGTAGTAGTCAATCGGTATGGGATATCCGTATCTCCCCGTGGTGAACTTGATCTTGATGATGAAATCGTCGCCCGCGTCTAAAGGCACGGGTGTCTCGAGCGGTATCGAATAGTAGCCCCACTCCGCCGTGGTTCCTGTCTGAGTGGTCCCGAGCTGGTCGCTAAAGGTGTAATATTTAGGATAAGCAGTTAAGGTCCCGTATATTGTGATCTCGTAGTCCATGTTGGTGTCGATCGCCCAGAAGTCTACTGCAGTTATCGTTAGTGCCTGTTGCGGGATGAATCGCACAGCACCGTACGCGGTCGGCTCGCCATAACCCTTCACGTACCCCATCCAGCCGCATTCGTCGTGATAGAAGAGCTCATCGGCCGCATTCCCGTAACTGACGAACGCGCTGGTATCGTCACCGAGGTTTGCGGAGCCAAAAGCGACCCATGCGCATCCCGGATATGGTCCGTGGGCGCCCCAGCTTGTGCCCCAGGAGTTCTTGATCAGCCACGCCCCGGTGCCGTGAGTATGCGGGAGTGCGTCGTTCCAGCCGAAGATGAGGACCGCGTGGTTCGGCTGGCCGGGGCCCCAGTATTCGTATACGCCACTGTTGTACCAGCCAAATCCTGTTCCGCCTGAATACATCGTGGCGAATACAGGACCATACTGCAGGATCGCGTTCTTGATCTGGTAGATCTGAGTCTCGCCGTAACTATCTGTAATAGTGCGCCAGTTATCCACGGTTCTGAGGATCGTGCAATCGCGGCACGTTCGTGTCGCTGCGACATACGGATGACAGGTCTCGGCTGCCCCGCCCTGCCGGGTGAAGTAGTTCGCGGTCATCAGTCCGATGCCCCCTTTACAGAAATCGTAGCCGCCGACGCTCGACCAGATGTTGCAGTCACCCACTTCCTGCTCCGAGAAGTCTAGCGTTAGACCCTCGTTCCTCAGGATATCTGATTCGAGATCCGCAGTCGCGGCGAAGATCCAGCAGCTGCCACAGCCGCCTTGATTCCTGACCGGTGTCACGTGGCCGAGTGCCATGGCATCGTACGAGACGGGTAGCTGTTCAAGCGGCGAGTCTGCCAGCAGTTCGGTTCTGCCGCGCTCTTCCGCTGGCCGGAACCGAATATGCTCAGGAAGTGGCTTGGTCGGAGGCTCAAGCTGACGGTAGCCGCTGAGCGTCGCACGCTCCTCGGGCGTGAGTCGCGTAATCGCGTTCTCGGCAACCGAATAATTATAGCCCTGCTCGTAGATCCAGTGCTGGAGCGCCACCAGCTCACGTCCCGGATCGCTGTCAGGGGACGCGTATTCGATCTCTGCGGCGATGCCTGGCACTACAATCACGAGCAGCACGAACGAGCTGAGGATGGTTACGGTTAGTACAGTAGTTCTCCTCGTCATCTAGCTTATCTTCATCATCGCAAACATAAAAACTGTTCTGCTATAGCTGCCGCTCATTTTATTGCTCTTTTCGGCAGCGCTATCCTCGTGGAGGGCCACTCACCAGCGTCTCTTGGCGTTGCTCTCCTTCTTCCGCTTCGCCAGCTTCTGTATCGATTCCAACTCGTTGCGCGCTATCTTGGTGGCTTCAAGATAACCACTATTCAGAGCACCTTTGAGCACCGTTTCACCTTGCTCTGTGCGTACGAGAATCGTGGACCAACCCTCTTCGGAGCCGACCGAGCCGACAGAGAGATCCGCAAGTTCGGCGGTATAGTCCATGCAGACCAAACAGCCGTCCCCAATGTAATCCTTGATTTCACGTAAAGGAATCCCCTGCCGCTCCTGATCGTAGAGGAATAAATCCTTACCGCGAATTTCGAACTTGCGTATCCTGCTCATAGAGCCGCCGCTTCTCTGTTTCGCCACATAATCCAGGAGCTCAGGCGTGAAGTTCTCCATACAGAAGAGGCCGATCATCAATTTAACCTTCTCGATCCCAAGGTCATAGGGCTGATTCGCGGTCTGCACCTTGCGCAAGCCCTGGATCTGACAGGGCAAGCCCACGAACCCGATCTTCTCACAGCCCGCATTCAGAGCGTCTCGTACGCCCGTGACGCTCGGATAGAGCGTGTATTTCGTGCCCGCACCCTCAAGTAACTCCTTAGAAGTTCGCGCTATCTTGGTCTTCGGTCTCCATTGCTCGTCCGAAGTGGTGATCACGGCACAATCGAGTAAGCCGGTTTCCAGCGCGTACGCGAGCAGGGCGGTAACCGCACCACCATCTTGAGCGTGCTCGAGTATTTCGACCCGCCGTGCACGAGCGGCATAAACGCTCCGATACACACCAAGCAGTTCATCTTCTGCACGTCTGCGGATGGTCCCGAACAGTCTCCGCTCGATCTCCTCCTGTGGCAGGAACGTTCGCGGGCAGAACGTGTAGCAGAGTCCACAGACGGAGTCGTAGTCCTCCACAAAAACCGGCTCCTGTTTGCCTTCCTCGCTTTCACCGATCTCAATCTTATCGCAAAAGGCCGCGCAGGTGCCACAGAGGCAGCAGATTCGCTTTGCTGTTACTTCGTTCGCCAAATTCATGAAACCGCGTTCAAGAAACGTAGGCAATCGCACGTATTTTTTCGCCGCCGTTTCTCCCACGTTAGGAACTGCTTCCCTCGCCATGTTAGTTCGCCCCCGCTTTCTCACGCAATTTCGCATAATCCTCCTCAACCCGCGCTTGAATACGGTCGATGTCCTTCTCTGTCAGATGCCTGAATCGCCCCTGCCGCCGCAAATAGTCCTTCACCGGCCTCAGCACGGGGAAATCCACACTCAGGCGATAATCACCGTGGATCACCTCGTACAGCGGGAAGACACCGGTCTCAACGGCCAGGCGGCCGATCTCGATCGTCTCTTCCGGCGCGCTCCGCCAGCCGGTGGGGCAAACCGAGAGTATATGCAGATAGGCGGGGCCTTCGGTTTCCAGACCTTTCTGCACCTTCTCCATCAGATCGAGCGGATACGACGGACATGCGGTCGCCACATAAGGAATCCGGTGTGCCACGACGATCTCCGGCATGTTCTTTTTCCAGGTCATCTGTCCGATACTCCGCTTGCCCACCGGCGCCGTGGTCGTCCAGGCGCCGTAGGGTGTCGATGAAGACCGCTGAATGCCAGTGTTCATATACGCCTCGTTATCAAAGCAACAGTAGAGGATGTTATGGCCGCGCTCCAGCGCGCCTGATAAAGCCTGTAAGCCAATATCCGTGGTGCCGCCATCACCGGCGATCCCGACGAATTTAACGCCGCGATCCGGGATTTTACCCTTCCGTATCTGCGCTTTATATGCCGCTTCGACGCCGGAAACGACCGCACCAACATTCTCGAAGAGCGTGTGTATCCAGGGCATACGCCACGAGGTCTGGGGTAGCAGCGACGAGAAGATCTCAATGCAGCCCGTTGCGTTCACGACGATCACATTCGTGCCGAGCGCTTTACAGACATGACGAACGGCAAGCGCCTCACCGCAACCGATGCAGGCACGATGCCCGGGAGCAAAGTTCTCATCCGTCGTGAGCAGCAGTGGCGTGAATAAGTTCGATGCTTCCTCAAGCTCGCTTCGTTCTCCTTCTTCTCCCATCGCCGCCATCATTCCCTCACCCCTATGATCTCGGGCTCGAGCACTTCACCCAACGCAACCATCCGTGCTTTTTCCTCTCCACGGTTGACCATGTATTTGAACTCATCTAACGTGACGTCGCGACCGCCAATTCCCGCGATAAAGCTCACAATCGAGAGATCCTTACGCTTATCGTAGAGTGCCGCTTTCACCTCGCCACAGACCGGTCCGCCCATACCATAGGAGAGTGCACGGTCCAGTACCACCAAACAGTCAAGATTCTTGACCGCCGCTCTGAACTCGGGGAACGGGAACGGTCGCCATAAGCGCAGACGAATAAGGCCTACTTCCTTTCCTTCTGAACGCAGTTCGTCGATCGCCAGCATCGCACTCTCACTGATGCTTCCCATAGTCAGCAGCGCAGTGTGTGCGTCCTCCATTCGATAGGTCTCCACAGGCTCGTAAGATCTGCCGAAGGTCTCCCCAAACGCCTTCCAGACCTCCATGATCTTTGGCTTCGCCGCTTCAAACGCGACTTCCTGCGCCATCTTCGCTTCGAGATAGATGAACGGTGGGGCATAGCACCCCATGCTCACCGGCTTCTCGGGATCCAACGCGAACGGATGCTCATAATCGGGTATGAAACCGGCAACGTCTGCTTCGTCTGGCAGCTCCATGTCCTCAATGACATGAGAGAGATAAAAGCCGTCGATGTGGACCATCGCGGGGAAGAGTACGTCCTGATCTTCTGCCATCCGGTAGGCGCAGACGGTGAGGTCGAATGCCTGCTGATTGTTCTCTGCGAAGATCTGGATCCAACCGATATCACGTAGCGCCATAACATCTGAATGATCGCACCAGACCGAAAGCGGCCCGGACAATGCCCGATTTGCAGCCACGGCGACCACCGGGAGCCGCATTGACGCGGGTATGTAGAGCACCTCATGCATCAATTCCAGGCCCTGACCTGCGGAACAGGTGAACACCCGTGCGCCCGCTGCCGAGGCACCGACGCATGCGCTCATGGCAGAATGCTCAGATTCGACACAGATGAACTCCGCATCTAACTCGCCATCGGCGATCATCTCCGCCAGGCGCTCGACGATGTGTGTCTGCGGCGTAATGGGGTAGGCTGAGATAACATCCGCGTTCGCCATTCGTACCGCTTCGGCGATGGCAAAAGAACCCTCTAATCCAACTATTCTTCCTTTCGTCATCTTCTATCAGACAAATCCTCCCGTTTCGTTTTCTGCGTGATGGAGCAGAACTGAGAAGTGCAGTTCGTCCAGAGCGGGGACATTCATTCCTCCTCTTCCTCTACCATCTCGATAACACCGCGAGGGCACTCGTGCGCGCAGATACCACAGCCTTTGCAATAGTAGAGGTCAGCCTCGAAGAAGCCCTCTTCATCCTCATGGATGCACCCTTCTGGACAATAGATGTAGCATGCACCACACTTGATGCATTTCGTATTGTCACGGATCGGTCGTACCGAGCGCCACTCGCCTGTTTTCGTGGACGATGCACTGCCCGGCTCGGTGACCACACAGCCGAGCTCCAACTCTTTCCAACCCTTCT
>JAFGKP010000128.1 GCA_016928455.1 Methanomicrobia archaeon | reverse complement strand
GATCACCTTGGTGTCCTCGAAGTTCTGCTCGTGGAATTGCTGGAACCGTGAGGGCTCGATCCGCGCCTCGACGATCTTGCCCGTGACGATGAACAGGATCTTGCTCAGCTGGTTCGCAATATTGTTCGCCCGCGCCTTCTTCTCCATCACGGTTAGCACCGTGCAGTTTGCAGCGGTTACGTCTTTGTTGTGCGCGCGATCGACGAAAAAGAAGGGCGCTTCGGACGTTGTCGGCACACGCATACGCTCGCCACGGTGATAGACATCCAGCAGCTGATCCTGAATGAAGGTGCCGTAAAGTGAGTCGCCCAGGAGGCGCAGGTCGGTAATTTCAGTGACCAGGCTGACATCCTCGTCTGGCATGCGCTCTTCCGCTTTGTAGCCTTTCAGCTTCGCTGCGATCCCCTGCAGGTCAATCGCCGCATCAACCAGAAACACTTTCCCAGCCAGGGCCATGCTCTATACTGGGTCGCGCTGGTACTAATAACCTACTGATAAAGCGGAGGTTTTAATCTGCGAGAAATTCGAGGAACCTGATGATAAACCAAATTTATGTCAGCGACAAAGGTCAGCATAAGATCGCTATATCATCAGTTCTTTGACTTGGACCTAGTTCTGGATGTGCAAAGACTTAGTCCAGAATGAAGGGGAATCAAAGCGCATTGAGTTGGGATAGAGCCGATCTAAAAGTAAGTATATAAAACAACCTGTAAATTTGTATTTCCAAAAAACAACCAATTACCCCGCCAGGAGAGCTGCGCTAAGAGCTTTGATTGAACGAATACGTGAAAAGATGCGGAATGCAGAGGTCGATTCGAGTAGTGCTAACCAATCAAAACACAAAAAGATAGGCAGAAATGACCCCTGTCCGTGCGGCAGCGGTAAGAAGTACAGAAATGTTGTGGTCGCTGAACGATTTATATGTGTGGATCAAATGCCATGGCAAATCAGATATCAGCGCGTACCCGCTCCCCTCCCGTAGTACCCTCAATGCACCTCAGAATTTCCCGGTGGTAACTTATTTCAGCCTCAAGAACGGTATTTATACGGTAAGCTCGCATGAATGAATATATGCCGGAAGATGGGTGGGTGAATAACCATGAGAGATAAAGCCTTCATTGAAGATCGGAAGCAAAAACTGAGTGAGCTGACAGCGGGATTTTGCGATAGCCACCTGGATGAGGAATATCAGCAGTTGTGCGAGAAGCTCATCCAAAAAATGGCACGCAAACGAACGGTACCGTTCCGTTCTGGAAGGCTGGAGATTTGGGCCGCGGCGATAATCTATGCCCTTGGCCAGATCAACTTCCTGTTCGACCACAGTTTCGAGCCCTATGCGAGCGCTGATGACATCTGTAACTACTTCGGCACCTCCAAAAGCACAACCTCACAGAAGGCAAAACTCATACGCGACATGTTCAGAATGACCTATTTTGACGATACGTTCTCGACCGCCCACGTTCGAGAGAACGATCCGTTCTTGAACCTGGTGATGCAGGACGGGCTCATTATGTTTAAAGATGACGCGTCGCAGTCCTCGGAACCCCTGACCACGCTGCAGGAAGAAGAGCCTCAAAGAGGACGGGAGTATGTGGATAAAGGTCATGCGTTGAGTGGCGAGTTTTATAATTTATGTGATGAACTAAGCGACGCGAAACGCAGCGGTCGAAACATCAGCGCAGTAAAAAAGCGGCTGAAACAGTTAATTGAGCGCGATCCCGATTTCTTTGATCCTTATTTGCTGCTTTGTGATCTATTTCTTGATGAAGACAACCCGCAGGAGGCTGAGCGGCTATTAAACACGGCTTATGAACGAGCGCTGAACTTGATAACCGATACAAAAGGCAACTGGCCTGATGTCCTGGAATGGGGCTGGCTGGAGAATAGACATATCATACGAGCTATACTGGAAAAAGCGATAGCTTCATGGTATTGTGGTGAAAACGAAAGCGCATTAGACTTATTAAGAAAAGTATTAAAGAGCAATCCTGGAGACAACGTGGGTGCGCGCAATTACATCTTAGCAATCAGAATGGGTATGAGCTGTGATGAGTTTGATACGCGTTTTGATAAAGGCGGCTATTATGATTCTGATTTAGTGAATTGGTTTGAAGCGAATTATAAGAACTTCCCTGACGAGTTTGAGTGGTGGGAAAAAGAGATGGAGAAATACGCGTAAGCGCACATCCTTTTAGCAGAGCGTTTTGTTGTCGCCGCCGCGTCAGCTTTACGAGGCAGGATCAGCGGAGAGACGAATAAACCCGTAGTAAAATCTCCACCGTTGGGGGGTTCAAGGCACGGCAAACTCGCGCTAGAGATCCTGCCATTTAACCTTTAACTTGCCCTATTTCAACTAGAAACCAATAGACCGCTGGCAGTGTACCATGTCGCAATTCACACCACCGGAACCCGGAACGATCATCTGGCTGAAGGAGATCATCTTAGAGAACTTCATGTCCTACGAGTACGCGCGCATTCCGCTCAAGCCAGGGCTCAATTTGATTTCCGGCCCCAATGGCGCGGGCAAATCCTCTATTCTGCTCGCTATCTCCGTCGCGCTGGGCCAGATCTATACCGAACGAGGCAAGCGGCTTCGGGATTTGATACGCCGGGGGAACGATATCGCACGTATCACCCTCGTCTTTGATAATACAGAGACGAACGGAAAACGGCCGATCAGCTTCTCGGAGTCCGAGACCTTCACGCTCTCGCGCTATCTGCGGCACGACGGGCATTACTGGTGGGAAGCGGACTACCGGCAGATAAGTTACGAGGAGGTCACGCGGCTCTTTCACAGCTTCGGGATCGATCCGAACAATATCCTGATCATCATGCATCAGGGCACGATGGAGCAGTTCAGCATGACGACGCCGCAGGAGAAGTTGAAACTGCTGGAAGCGGCTGTTGGCTTCGCGGGGTATCGGGAGAAGGTGCTCGAGGCGCGGAACCGGCTCGAATCGATCATCAGCGAGGACGAGTCCATCTCGGAATTACTGGGCCGTGCGGAGGAGAGCCTCGGGTACTGGAAGGCGATGCATGGGAAGTACCAGCAGCGTGCACAGTTGCAGGAGCAGCGGGAATGGCTGAAACGCGAGCTGATCTGGGCACGGATCAGCAAGCATGAGCGCGCGCTACAGGCGCTGGACGCGCAGCTCGAGACGAAGCGGCACGCGCTCGCGTCGAATGCAGCTGAAGTTGAGGAGACGCGGAAGCAGACAGAGTCCTGGCGTGCGAAGCTCGATGCATGGCAGCTCGAGTCACGGGAAGCATTTTACGAGCTGCTACACCATGAGAAGGAGCGCGCTCGGGTTGAGGCCCTGACCGAGTACCAGCAGGAGCAAGATCGCTTAACGGACGGGCAGCCCGAAGCGGCGAAGAAGTTGAAGGTGCTCAACGAATCGATACAAACAACCCAGAGTAAGCTCGGCGCGCTCGATCGCAGCCTGGAACCCACGATTAACTCGTACATCTCATATCGTGTCAAGCGGGAGGTTCTGCAGTTCCAACGAGACCAGCTCGAGGCTGATATCAAGGCGATCGTGACTGAACGTGAGCAGGTAACCCAGAAGTTGCTTGAGTTACAGCCGCAGCAGCGCAAAGCGGGCGAGCGAATCGAGACCGAGCGGAAGCAGAGCGAGATCGAGAACGAGATCGGTCTGGTGGCCGCGAAGATCGAGGCGCTCGGTGAGATCCCGGAAGAGACGGAGGAGATTTACGCGAACTATTCGAAGGTCTTCGCGGAGCTGCAGGATAAAGCGAAGATCGTCGCGGCAAACAAACGCGCGGGTCTGAAGGAGCTCGAGGAGCGTCAGAAGATCTGGAAGAAGAAGATCGCCGAGCTCCTGGAGTCGAGTACCGAGAATTTCCAGCGGATACTCGCGAGCATCGGCGCGACGGGTATGGCGCGGCTCGTGAACGTCGAGGACGGCGACATTGAGCATGCGGGACTGGAACTCTATGTGGGTTTCCGGGGCTCGCAGCCCGTGCTCTTCGATTACTATACACAGAGCGGCGGCGAACGATCCGCATCGATCATGGCCTTTCTGCTCTCGATCCAGCAGCTGCTGAAGTCGCCATTCCGCGCGGTCGACGAGTTTGATCTGCACATGGATCCGCGGAACCGTGAGGAGATCTACAAGATGATGCTCTCAGCAATGCGGGGCTCTGAGTGTCTGCTGATCACCCCGAGTCAGATTACCGTGACCGATCCGAGCGTCCATGTCATTGTAGTGCAGAAGGCCTACGGGAAGTCGAGCGTCCGCGAAGTGAAATAGCGGGTAAAACTCCCTCCTGCATAAACGACATCGCATCATCTCAGCTTTCAACCGGTTAGTAAGTAAGCAAGCAAGTAATTTGGGGATGATTGATTCAAGCCAGGCGCACGAATACCTCCCTGCCGCGGTTATCGTACAACTGAGCCGTGCCATACTGAGTGAGTGAGTGAGTGAGTGAGTGAGCAGTCTCTACTCAGTAAGCACCACCGATTCAGTCCCGGCGTCGAAGTACCCCTCGAACTGATGAGTGAGCAGGTACACCGCCTCCTTCAAGGTCAACGCGCGGTAGGGTATCTTCATATCCTCGGCGCTATCCCGCTGTGCGTGAGACGTCATTCCTTGTGAAGCACCACTCTTTCGCGTGGAGCCGTACCACCCTATAAGGAGGAACGGGGCATATAAGGCTTGGGGGTGCATTTCCACTGGAATTTTCTCCCCCCGCTTCGGTAAGCACGCCCCCCGAAACATAAAAAAAAGCGCAGGGCTACTGCGGCTGCACGGCTTATCCCGAAGAGCGAGAAAAGAGAAGAGGCGGCAAGGGCGATGTGCGCTATCGCTGTTTTCGCTTACGTCTCAGTTGACTAGTCGCGATCACTGCCAGGAGCCCTGCCAGAATCAATAGACCCGGTCCGCTCAACACCGGTACGGGAGTGAGTACCTCAAAGGACGACTCCGCGCTTGCACCTGGATAGACCGTGCCTTCCTCATCCTCGTAACTCGTCACGGTGACAGTGTTGATCAAGTCTTTCCCGTACGGTGCCTCAGGTGCGAGATAACCGGCGTAGCGCACCACGACGGTCTCACTCGCGTTGATCTGCAAGATCAGATTCGTCCACGTGATGACCGTCGTTCCGTTCGGTCCTGCGGAGATGTTGTCCGGATTCGGGCCCGGCAGACCGTTCACAAACGTAGAGTTCCCGATATACGTCACGTACTGCGGTAGCACGTCGGCGACCGTGATGTTAAACGCAGGCGCGAAGCCGAGATTCGTGATGGAGACCGTATAGTCAACGAAGCCGCCTGGAAGGATATTTGCGGGCTCGGCGGTCTTGCGCACACTATCCGTAAGGTTGAGTCGCGGCAGCCGGATGACCGAGACGTTTCCGGAGACATCTGAATCATTATGGGGGTTACCGTCGTTATCGTTCCAGGTGAGTTCCGCGAGGTTAGGCCCGATGATCCGGCGGTGGTAGTTCTCGGGGATGTCCGCGATCGTTGCATTGAAGGTGATATTGATGATCTCGCCGTTCGTGAAGGTGCCGAAGTCGAAGATAATCGTCACCGGTTGGGTGCCGTCATTCGGGTCCGAAAAGGTGACGTTGACCGTGTGGTTCGGCACAACCACGACGCTATCGTTCTCAAAGATCAGGCCGGCCGGGAG
>JAFGKP010000127.1 GCA_016928455.1 Methanomicrobia archaeon | reverse complement strand
GTGGATAGCGGAAGATGAAGCGGGTTTTGTTGCGCGCCTGAAAGAAGGGTGGGCGCAGCGAGAAGGGTAATTTTAGTGAATAGCCGGCGCGGAAAAGGGCGTGAGAGACTCCGAAAAGAATAATCGCACCAAAGAGTGCTAGAGAAGAAAACGAGAATCATTGAACTCCCTGTTTTCTCATTACATGGTTTGCTCGAGCATTTTTTCGAGCTCGAGTACCAAACGTTCGGCTCTTTCTATCGCGTTCTGAGCCTAGCGAGCGCCGCTCAAAGAACCTGATGGTAACCATTACGTTAAGAAGCTACTACAGCCAGATAGCACACACGGTTGATCAGTTATCAGGCACTCCTTCTTCATCGTACGAAGGGCTGCGGGATCCATGATTGATCGTTTTTCACCCGGGAACGTTATCCATCCCGATAGGCGGTGTTCCTGTGGGGAAAGGCCGTTAATTTTGACGTTACTAGAAATTTATGTAACGACAAAATACCGATTTGCGCGCATGACAGGAGAAAATCGGAACCTTTAAATATGCTCGTGTATCACTATACGAAGTGGTGATGCAAAAATGTCTGATGACAACGTGGTTTATATCGGGAATAAGCCAGTGATGAGTTACGTCCTGGCAGTAGTGACGCAGTTTAATACGGGCGCGAGTGATGAGGTTTTAATCAAAGCGAGGGGCAGATCGATCTCGCGCGCGGTGGATACCGCAGAGGTCGTGAAGAATAAGTTCATGCGCGACGTAGAAGTGAAGGGCATAACTATCGGAACAGAGGTGATAACGGGCGACGGTGGGGCTACGTCGAACGTATCGTCGATGGAAATCACCCTAAAAGCAACAGCCAAGTAGTAGCGGAAAAGGGTATAGCGGGTTATCAACCCTCAAAGGGAGTTTTCTTTTTTTCATCTTTTCCCTTTTTTTCTTTTTTAGGTTACCCTTTCGCATTCGGGTTATTTACCGCTGGGAACTCTTACCTGTCACTTCTGCGCTCGTTCTCGCTCTAGCTCTTTCACCGCCTTTTCGAATGGAAGGATCTCATCTCCCGATGCCTTTGCCCTGTCATACGCTCTGATTGATTCCAGTTCCTCTAACTCCTCGAATCTTCTCATAGATTTAGCTTGATATCAATTAGAACGCCTTCCTTCCTACCTTTGTCATTCAAAAAAACTCAAGGAATTCAGAGGTTTTACTACTGGACCACGCTCTTCTATAAATCTACCGTCTTCTGGCTTATCATGCAAAAACACGGCACGCGACTTTTCAGAATGAGACTATCAATAAATAAGCAACAGCAAACGAACTAAAAAAAGTGTGAGAAGAGGCGCGAGAAAAAAGTTACTGCCTCTTTCTTCGTACCAGTGTGCTTGTGGCGATCACACTCAGCAGCCCGATCAGTGCGGCGGTGCCGAGCGGCGTGAGCAGTGGTACCCTGGGCTCCTCCTTCGTGAAGAGCGCATAGACACTTTGACCGGCTTGATTCGTGGTCGTGGCTACCAGGACGTCCAGGTCACCGTCGCCGTCCACGTCGCCCAGTTCAAGGTCGTTAGCGCGATCCCCAAGGAACGGCCCTAACTCGTACATCCAGATCACCGTGCCATCCAGGCCATCGAACGCCCACACCCCGAAGGATAGCTTCAGATCTGAAGATGTGGAAGCAGCAATGACCTCGTTTCTGCCGTCACCGTCTATATCGCCGATAGCCAGGCCCTCGCCGTAGTATCCCGTTTCCCACTCGATGCTGAAGTTCCAGAGCTCGTTGAGCTGTCCCGAGTCAACAGCAAGTGCGAAAAGTGAAGCATCGGGGGGATGACCAGTGATCACGGCTATCTCCAGGTCGCTGGCATCGCCATCCAGATCGCCGAGCTCCACCTCGGTCGGATTACGGCCGTTCGTCGGGAAGGCATATTCAAGGACGTCAGAATCGCCGTCATATACTAATACGTTCCGGGAAATGTAATCCCCGATCACGACCTCTGCTTCGGTGTCGCCGTCAACATCGCCGATCTCGACCGATCTGCCCATGACTGACGTATTCTTCCATAGCTGGACACCCGTGCTGTTATAAACATAGAGGGTACCTCCCGCCGATAACGAAATAGCCGCGATATCTACTCCTCCGGCATTGTCAAGGTTACCGAGGGCGATATCTATAACAGCGCCCGATAGAGGGCCTACCGGCCAGCCGGTGAGGTTCGCACCGGTGGTGCCGTTAATGGCGTAGATCCAGCCGTCATCAACAGGGTCGCAGGCGATAATATCGAGGGTGCCATCGCCATCGATATCGCCCAGTTCTATATCGGTAACAGCGGAATCGGTGGGATAAGCGAAATAAAAGAACCCGTCACTGCCATTGAAGACGTTAATTCCTTTAGTGCCGTTCATGCTGCCAGCTATCACCTCGTTCGCAGTATCACCGTTGACATCACCGACGGCAATAGCATAGCCGCCAGCAACCATATGGGTTTGCCATCGCTTGACCCCGTCCACCCCGCGGAGCGCAAAAAGGGACGTGCCGGACGAGGTATCGATGAAGGCGACATCCGCGACGCCGTTCCCGGTAAGGTCACCAACGGCGAGGTCAGTGGCATCACCATAGTGCTCGGTATAGTGCCAGGCCACTTCAGGTTCCGGGTATGTTTGAGCCTGAGCGGGCAGCGTAAGCAGGAGCAACAGAGCGGCGCCCGCGAGTAAAAATCGCGTCAGCACTTTCTTTCGGTGCATTCTTGTGTTCATATTCACTTCCTTGCCCATCGGTTTGTTAGCTATCAAGTTAAGCCTTTCGCTTTTTCCAAGGCAGCACCTAACGCACGAGTCCTGGAATACTTTTTCAGCTTGCCGAAACGTGCAGCTGCCGAGAGGATTGGAGCAAACGTCTTCAGTGTGGCATTGTACAAAGGATTTCCACCCCAAACCGATAGTGAACTGCATTGCTGAAAGAACGTTCAGGCTCAGGCACGGTGACTTTGCAGGGCCGTAACCTGACGTGTGCACAGCACGCTATCGCTCGACGAACTTGCGCATCAGGAGGCCGTCGAAATAAGCGTCACCAATCTTGGTGTCACGACTCAGTACCGCCACCACCTCGAAGCCCATTTTCTTGTAGAGCCGGATTGCAGGCTCGTTATCTGCACGGACCATGAGATACAGGATTTCAAGCTCGGCTGAGGCGGAAGCGCGTTCGAGTGCCGCCTGGAGAATCAGACTTCCGAGTCCCTGGCCGCGTACTGCATGCGCGACACCCATGTTGAGGTCAGCGGTGTGCCGAAGCCGGGCTTGGCTCCGCGGTCTGATGGTAAGGTAAGCAACTGGCCGTCCTGCGAGCTCCACCGCCAGAGCGATAGCTCCCGGAAGGCGCTCAAGCGCGGCCACGTCCGCGGTGAAATCGTCAAGGCAGGGATACTTATCTTCGAGGGTTTCGCTCATCCCGTCTGATGACGAGTAGACATCCTGGTAGAGCGCATAGAGATCCGCAGCGGCGAAACAGTTGAAGTCTTTAATTACTGGTTTCATCACGTGCACTATTCCTATGAAGCCAATTTGGCGATTTAAAGGGGGTCGTCTGGCAGTCGATCCGGATTTATTTCAGACACCAGGTGCGGATCGCATCCGTGGTGAGGAGTTAGAGCCCTTTAGGTGCCGTACAGAGCGGTAAAGTAAACCTCACCCTGCATAGATAGCTGATTTATAAACGCGGGCTGAATACTATGCTTATGCATGAGCACAAAAAGGAGTTGTCACCAGAACACCGTGAAGAACTCCTCAGAGCGTTGAAAGCCCGTTTTGAGGAAAATATGAACCGCCATGAATGTCTTGCATGGGCTGAAGTAGAAGCAAAGCTGGCAGCTCATCCTGAAAACCTGTGGTCACTTAATGAAATGGAAAGAACCGGCGGTGAACCGGATATTGTTGGTCATGATATAAAGACGGGCGAATACCTTTTTTATGATTGTTCAGCAGAAAGTCCTCAAGGCCGCAGAAATGTTTGTTACGACCGTGAAGCCCTGGAGTCACGGAAAGCACATAAACCAGCGAATAACGCTATTGATATGGCAGCTGCCATGGGTATTGAGCTTTTGACGGAAGAACAATATCGGGAGCTGCAGAACTTTGGAAAGTTCGATACGAAGACGTCGAGCTGGGTGAAAACACCTGCTGATATCAGAACTCTCGGCGGCGCCCTCTTTGGTGATCGCCGCTATGGCCATGTCTTCGTGTATCACAACAGCGCGGAATCTTACTATAGCACTCGGGGGTTCCGTGGCTCGCTCAGGGTCTAAATTCGGACTTATAATTTAAGCCTTTCTTTGATTTTTGTGGTTTAAGGAGGTAGTCTGGCAGTCAATACGCCGTCATTCCGGCGGTGGCACGTTTGACATCAATCAGTGTTTGCCAACTGTGATCGATATTGCTTACAGATACTAATAAATAGGGGCTCGATTATCTGTTTATTCGTAGATACAGCTTGCATACGGGCCTGGATTGGACGTGCAGCATGACAAAAAAGTGCATCGTTGTTTCGGACCTCCATTTAGGGATACCGGCGAGCAACAAGGAGCTCTTCATGACGTTCCTTGACGAGCTCCCAGATGATGTTGAGCG
>JAFGKP010000126.1 GCA_016928455.1 Methanomicrobia archaeon | reverse complement strand
TACGGCGTCTATCCGAATGTGCTCACGGCACTGGAATTCGAGCGGCTGATCTGCGCGGGCGGCCCGACGGAAGGGCACCTTCTACGGCCTTCTGACGGTAACGTGCCGCGGACGGTCGTCTTCATCCAATGTGTCGGGCTGCGCGATCGGAGCAAGTACTCCTATTGCTGCAGTGTCTGCTGTTTGAATGCCACCAAGGGCGCGATACTCACTCGGGAGCATTACCCGGACACGAAGACCTACATCCTGTACTCTGAATTGCGGGCCGTAGGTAAGCGATCGCAGGAGTACTTAGACCGTGGAGAATCGGAATACGAGATCACGTACGTACGGGGCCGTCCGGGCGAGCTCATCGAGGATAAAGCGACGAAGAACCTGATCATCAAATATGAAGACATGGCTACCGGGAAACTGGAGCGCATAGAGGCCGAGCTGGTCGTGCTGAACACGGCGCCAATACCAAGTAAGAGCGCAAAAGAGCTCGCGGCTGTGCTCGATATACCGGTTGACGAGTACGGGTTCTTCACGCCCAAGGATCGGCTCGGCGCGCCGATTGAGACGAACAAGGCGGGGATCTTTCTCATTGGCTACGCACAGGGCCCGAAGGACATCCCGGAGAGCGTGGCCCAGGCGAGTGCTGCAGCAGCTGCGGCCTCTGAGATTATAGCACGAAAGGAGCGTGGTCACCATGACGGAGCGTGACGAGGAGGTTCGGATCGGGGTATTCATATGCCATTGCGGCACGAACATCGGTGGTGTGGTGGATGTGCCGGCGGTAACAGAATACGCGAAGACGCTGCCGCATGTCGTGCATGCCGAGCGGAATCTGTACACCTGCTCATCGGACGGTGTGGACTCGATAAAGCAGGCGATCGTGGAGAAAGGACTGAACCGCGTCGTCGTTGCTGCCTGCACGCCGCGAACGCACGAATCGCTCTTCCGGACAGCGTGTGAAGCTGCGGGGCTCAACAAGTACCTCTTCGAGTTCGCGAACATCCGCGACCAGTGCTCCTGGATCCACATGCACGAGCCTGAGAAGGCAACGGGGAAAGCGAAGGACCTGGTGCGCATGGCGGTGGCCAAAGTAGCCTTGCAGGAGCCGCAAGAGGAGGAGCAGGTGAGAGTCGAGCCGAAATCGCTCGTGATCGGCGGTGGGATCAGTGGCATGACCGCGGCGTTGAATCTCGCGCGGCAGGGCTTCGAGGTGCACCTCGTGGAGAAGGAGCCGGAGCTGGGTGGACTGCTGCGAAAATTGTATAAGCTCTATCCCACCTTCGTTGATGCACGCGAGTTCTTGCGTGCCGTCGTGAGGGATGTGCAAGCGGAGAAGAAGATAACCGTCTGTACCGCGGCCTCAGTGGAGGTGGTGGAGGGCTATGTCGGTAATTTCACCGCATCCATTTCCTCGAACGGCGCAACACAGAAGCTCAGCATTGGCACGATTATTGTGGCGATCGGTGCGGAAGAGCTCAAACCTGAAGGGCTCTTCATGTACGACGGAAAGCGCGTGATCACGCAGCTGGATCTGGAGGAACGGTTGCGATCGTGTGCAGAGATAGCCGATTTCAGCACACTCGGCAAACGGATCGTGATGATCCAGTGTGTCGGCGCGCGCGGCCGGAAGGTCTCGTACTGCTCGAAGATCTGCTGCACCACCGCTTTGAAGAACGCGTTAGTGTTAAAGGCGCAGGTGCCCGATGCTGAGATCTATATCCTGAATGAAGGGATCAATGTGTACGGCGAGTATGAAGACCTGCTCACCGAGGCGCGTGAGCAGGGGGTACGATTCGTACGCTTCGAGCACGGGAGCGAGCCGATCGTGCAGGGAACGACTGTCAAGGTCTATCATGCGAATATTCGCAAAGAGCTCGAGCTGAAGGCTGATCTGGTAGTGCTCTCAACACCGCTGGTCAGTACAGCAGATACCGAGCGGATCTCGAAGATGCTGAAGGTGCCGCTGGGGCCAGACGGGTTCTTCTACGAGGCGCATGTGAAGCTAAGACCACTGGATTTCGCCACCGATGGCATTTATGTCTGCGGTACCGCTCATGGTCCCCGCGATGTCCCGGAGAGCATAGCGCAGGCGCTGGGCGCGTCATCGCGAGCCTCAATCCCCATGGCGCGTGGGTACGTCGTGCCTGAGGCGATCACGCCCGTGGTGGATCAGTCTGCCTGCGTGAAGTGCGGGATCTGCGTGGATAAATGCCCCTATGGCGCGTTACGGCTGAATGAGCAGCTGGAAGTGATCGAGGCGCTCTGTAAGGGGTGCGGCACCTGCGTTGCCGCGTGCCCAACCGGTGCACTGGACCAGCGTCACTTCAGGAATATCGAAGTCTCGGCGCAGATAAAGAATTTCTTCGCGCTCCGCTCGTGCCGCGCGAGCGAGAAGGGATAAATAAATCTAGCGGATAAATCTAGCGGATAAATCTAGCGGTTTGCTCGCACCCACCACGGGCAGCGTGAAACAGACCGTGCAACCGTTACCCAGTTCAGATTCGATCCAGATGCGACCGCCATGCATCTCGACGATCCGGCGTACGATCGCCAACCCGGCGCCCGTGCCTTCGCTCCGCCGGTCCACCTGGTAAAAAATCTCGAACACCTTCTCCTGCTCAACCTTTGCGATACCGATCCCGTTGTCCTTTACGAAGAATACCGTTCCATCACTGTCCATACGATGTCCAAGCTCTATTTTGGGATCCGGGCGATCGCCTCGATATTTGATACTATTGCTGATCAGATTCACGAGCAGTTCTATAACCCCCAAACGATCCACATGGACCGTCGGGAACTGATCAGCGACGGTAAGTTCAGCTCCGCTCGCCTGTATCTCCCCGGCGGTTTGCGCCACAGCATCTTGAATAAGCGTGCCAAACGGGATGTCCTCGAGCGGGTTCGTCATCCGCCCAATACGCGAGAGCTTCAGCGTTGCGCTCAAGAGCTCGTCCATCCTGGCCGCTGCGGTCGAGATGTACCGCAAATCGCTCATCACCCGTTTATGGTTAGTCTGCTCTAAATCCTTCTGCAGCATATCAGTAAAGCCTTCAATGGTCACGAGCGGTGAGCGCAAATCGTGAGAGACGGTGTAGGTGAACCGCTCCAGCTCTCGGTTCTTGGCAGAGAGTTCTTTGAGGATAGCCGCACGTTCCGTTTCCGCTCGCTTCTGGGCTGTACTGTCCTCATACAAAACGAGCTGCTCGCCCGTCGAGAGTGTAACCGAGCGGAAACAAATCATTTTCTGCGAGCCATCCTTGCAGGTGACGGCGAACGAACGCGGTCGGAATTGCCCGGGTTGTGAAGCCTTCAGATCTGCGATCCATGCCGAGCGCGCGGCTTCACGGGCCGAGTCATCCGGGAAGGCTTTCGTGAACCAGGCACGCCCGGTGGGAATGTCTTCCAGCGTATACCCGAAGAGCTTGACGAACGTGCTATTCACATAGCCGTACCGGCCATCCGGGTAGATAATAGCGACCCCGAAGGGCGATTCCTCAGTGAGCAGACGGTAGAGCTCGTCACGCTTGACCAGTGCGTCTTCTACCTGCTTACGCGCCGTTTGATCTATTAAAACACCGCGTAAGCCAACGGGCTTGCTGTCGCGGAGTATACGGCTCGTATGGATCGAGACGGGGAACGTGGACCCATCTTTCCGTAACGCTGTGTACTCAATACCGCCGATTGACGCGCCCTTGAGCACCCGCTGCATATTCCGCGTAGCTCGGGCCTGATCTTCAGGTACGATCATCTGAAGGGCGTTCAAGCCGTTCTCAAATTCCGCTTCCGTATACCCGAAAACGTCAAAGGCGTTGCGATTCACAAAGGTGAGAGTACCGCGCTCATCGGCTTCAAAGACCACCTGGGGCAAGGAATCCGCCAGCTCCTTGTACCGCGCCTGGCTCTCCCGCAGCGCCTCCAGTGCCCTATGTTTCGACACTACTTCCTCGATCGCGTAGATCAACGTGCCGTACATGCTCGCGATATCACTGCCTTTCTGGAGGTAATAGTTGGCGCCCCTGTTCAGTGCCTCAATAGCGACTTCTTCTCGCCCCTTACCCGTGAACACGATGAACGGTATCGTGCTGCTGCGCTCGCGCACCTGTTGCAGTAACGTCAAGCCGTCCAGTCCGGGCATCTGGAAATCGGAGACGATGATGTTATAAGAACGCTCATCCAGCCGCGTGAGTGCCTCCTCCACCGAGGTCGCGGTATCCACCACGAAATGCTCCTGCTCGCGTTCCAGAAAGGCTTTGGTCAGCGCAAGGAACGCGGGCTCATCATCCACATGCAGGATCGTTATCTCCCGTTGCGCCTCTGGCAGTGGCATCGCTTGGTCCTCTCCTGTTCGCGTATGTATATATATGTATGTGCTGGAGCACTCTTATAGTGACGGGGGAGATGTCAGAACATGATCATCGCAGAACTCACGGTTGTTCCCCTGGGCACAGGAACGCCGAGTGTGAGCAGGTACGTGGCGCAAGCGGTCGCCGAGCTGCGGAAGCTGGGCCTGGAGCCGCAGGTGACGGCGATGGGTACGATCATCGAGGCTACCGAGTTGTCCGTGATTCTGGAGGCGGTCCGGAAGGTGCACGAATCCGTGTTTGAACAGGGCGCGTTGCGGGTCGTGACCACGCTGAAAATAGACGAGCGGCGGGATAAAGCGGGGAGCATCGAGCAGAAGCTAAGGGCAGTGCAAAGCGTTAGTTAGAAGGGTCATAGATCCTGGCCATGCTTCCTCTGCTCCTGCAGGACCTTGAGGTTTGGATAAGAAACGGTGAACACGATCTGAGATTTACGCTTTTGGATGAACCGCTATTATTCTCGTCTTACCCGATGGCAGATACCGCTGCACCTTCTCTAACGTTACCTGCTGCTCGAGCTCCTCTTCTCCTTCCCTATGCTCTTTCACCTGCTCAAGGAAGATCTTGACGATCTGTTTAGCCAGCTCGCTCTTATCCAGTTCGCCATCCGGTGCTATTTCTACGTACAGCTCCAGCTGCTCTTCCTGCGCCGCTGTTGCCGGTACGACCACCAGCTTATCCTTCTTCAACCCGATGCAGAGTCCAAGCGGCGCTTTGAAGTAACGGCGCTTGCCGCGCACCACAAAACTCCCTTTCTTGATATATTCGCCCGATGGCGGCGTCTTGCTCACCTGCTCGCCGGGCACGCAGTAGCACTCGCCTTCATAGAACCCGTACTTCCACAGGCTTGAGTACGAGGTAGCGAACTGCGCGATCTCTTTTAATCCTGCTTCTGAGATCTCGTTACCACCGGTCTTCGCGATCACGACCGGCGCGCCCTCGGCCTGCGTATGGCAGAAGACATCGTTGGACGCCATGTGTTTCTTCACCACGAGCTCGTTGGTGGTCGCGTCTCTGCCGCCGATGACGAGGAAGCCGTCCGAGGTCTCGAACCATCTGAACTTCTCGTACCACTCCTCGCGCATCGGTCTGACCTCTTTCTTCTCCGGGACGAACGCTTCTTCTCGCTCAGCCTCTCGCGCCTTCTCTGCTGCTATCCGCTCTTTCATCTCATCGATCGCGCGCTCCACGCCTTCTCGCTTCTTTCTGAACGTCTTTGCGCGTTCGTAATACGCGCCGGCATTCTGATGTAACGAGAGCGACATGTCAAGCTCAAGCGGGAGCTCGCTGTCAGGTAAGGTTACAGTAATCGTCCTTCGACCCTTCGGCTGTTCGCGAAGCAGCGCTTCAAGCTCGGTATACTGCGTGTAGATCAGCTCGCCCTTCTGTATGCTCTCCGCTTCCTTGCGCTCGAATTTCTGAAGCGCTGCGAGCTGCTCGGCCAGCACGTGCTCGTGCTTGCTGATACCCTTCTCCTGCTCAACCTTCACCTGCTCCTCGACCGCTTCGGCGAGTTGATGGGTGAAGAACTCGTCTGCCGCTTCATTGAACGAGTCATAGCAGAGTTTCTCATGCTCGCTATACGCGCGCAACTCGAAGGGGAGCACGTCCAGCTTCTCCTGTGCTTCGAGCACGATATGCGGTCGCAACAGGGTTTTGTCGCGGGTAAGCAGCGGCTTGAAGAGCGTCTGCAGCGCATCAGCAACCGCGGTAAGATCAGCCGCAGTGAGCGCATGTGCCGCCTTGGTCTTCTCGATGCCCGCGAGCGTGCAGAGCTCCTCAGCGTATAACCCGCCCAGGCTCAGCTCTGCGGCAAGCACCCGTACCACGTCCTTATCCTGCTGCTCGCAGAGCGCTTTTAGCTCCTCAACGGTCACGGTCAACGGATTCACGCGCGATGGTGGACGCTCGTATTTCGTGCGTACCTTGATCTCCCGTGTGGCAAAGCTCTTTCGACGCAGCGGCAGCATGATCTGCTCCTCCTCGTCAACGAGCACGAGATTACCCCGGGGCAGTAATTCCGCGAGTAACGTGGTCTTTTTATCCCAGCGCTCGAGCGTTAACGCTACGATCCGGTCGAAGTCAAGCTGCTGGATTGCTGCGAGCCGACCGCCGCCGAGATGTTTGCGAATGTACATGGCAAAGCTCGAGGGCAATCGTGGCGTCGGCCGCTTGTATCTGGTGAGATGGATTCGTTTGCCCGCCTCGATGATCAAATCGAGCGAGCCGCGGTCTTTCTGGTGCAGTTTCAGCCGTATCTCGTCCTTACCGTGCTGGTAGGCCTTTACGAGGCGCGCACCCACCAGCTCCTGAAGCTCGATCACCACTGCTGCAACGTCCACACTGCTCATGGACTCCTTCATGTCACAGTAACAAAATGGCGTTCGACGAAGAAAAAGAAACGACGCCCCGCAGGCCACACGTGTCCAGATCCCGAATCCAGGGCGACGGTGAGGAAGATATACAGACACGATGCTCGAGTGGTGACCAGAAAAGAAACGGTATATCACGCCCTGCGCTTGGACAAAAAAGAACGAGAAAACGCGCTAGCACTCAATATGGAGCGCGGCCAAACAGCCGTGACAGAAGGTAGAGCACGAGCAGAATAAGGATCAAGATGCCGAGCGCGATGATAATGTACGGCAGTAACTTGATGAGCAGCCAGATGATGGCCAGGATAATGAGGATGAACACCAGAACGGCCACCAATACCGGTATCCCGCTTAGAGACCAGTACTGCGGCCGCATTCCTCGATCACCTCCACCATTTCATAGGCCACCTTTACCAACCGGAGCCAGGTATTCGCTACGGCTCGCAATCTTGTGATGTCGTCCTCTGACAGGGACATATGTAACGCCTGTCCCCGGAGCTCGAGCTCGACTGCAGACCGTCTCGTCGCATCTCCCTGGTCCTGCTCCTCCTTGATCGCCTGATAGATCGTCTGCACTGTTTCCGCATCAGCTTCGAACTCGAATTCCGCACTGATCTGCTGCATGTGGACTTCAGGAGCGGTAGTGACTACACTCCGCGGGCGCCTTCCTTGTGCGCAACGTTACGTTAATTCAGATCGCTTTTAACTTCTTCACAACGACCGTGGGGCGCTCTTTCTCCAACGCGCGATAGCCGCAGTACGGGCAGCGAACGCCCTGGTAGTTCTCCTCATGAATTTCAACCTCGCGCTTGCAGCGCAAGCAGTAGTAGCCCATAGGTTAGTCAGTCGCCTCCTGATTCAGGCTCGCGCTCTGCAGTGAGCTCAGGCGCACGTTCCAGAATTCGACCCACGGTCCGCTGTGCGGAAATTCCCGGTGCAGTGTGAGGAATGTAGGTCCCACCGCTGAAGGTATAGCCGCATTTCCTGCACTGCCAGATGCCCGTTCCGATCCGTTCTACCGAGGGCTGTTCACAGCTCGGGCACGTGTGCGCAGCTCGGGTTCGCTCCTCGATTGAGGCAACCGCTTGCCTGATCTTACGACCGTACCGAACGCCGAACCTGCCGGCGGATTTCGTCTTCTTACCCTTCTTCCCCTTCTGCTTCCTTGCCATCTCTCGTTGCCCGCGTAAACCTTAACTCCACGAAAAAGAAAAGAACGAACTAATATATAGTTTAGCGATACGAATGTCCGGCTCACACGGGAAACGGACGGTGCCGGCAGTGCGTTTAACATGAAACTATCTGACCTGTCCTTAGACGAAGGCCTTGAAGCTCTTCTTGCTCATAGCGCAATACATGAGCTGTATCCGCCGCAGGAAGCGGCGATACGAGCCGGATTGCTCGATTCTGATCGTAATTTCGTCATTGCCACGCCGACCGCGAGCGGCAAGACCTTCCTGGCCGAGCTGATCATGCTCCAGTCTATCCTAACAGCCGCGGGGAAGTGTCTCTACGTCGTACCCCTGAACGCATTGGCGTATGAGAAGTATCAGAACTTCAAGGAGCGATACGGAACAGTACTGAAGGTAGGGATCTCGACCGGCGATTATGAGAGCTCATCACGATACTTAGAACGTAACGACATCACGATTCTTACGTTAGAGAAGCTCGATTCGCTCACAAGGCTGAAACCCGCATGGCTGCGGAGCATCTCTGTGGTGGTGGTGGACGAGGTGCACGTGCTGGGCGAGGACAAACGCGGGCCACGGTTAGAAGGTGCAATGGCGCGGTTTATGAGCTTCAATACCGCGGCACGCGTCATCGGATTGTCCGCGACCATCGCAAACGTTGCGGAGTTCGGCGGCTGGCTCGATGCGCGTGTCATCCAATCTGACTGGCGACCGGTGCCGCTAAAAGAGGAGATCTTGCTGGCAAAGAGTGACCGGGAGATCATCGAACGCGTCGTCCTGGAGGTGGGGCGTGGCGCACAGGTGCTCGTCTTCGTGAATACGAAACGCGGAGCGGCATCATTTGCACGAAAGACCGCCGCGGAGGTGCGATTGCGGAATGACGCTCTGGACACGCTCGCAGAGAAGGTGGATATCGGCGTGGATGATCTTCCGGAGATCGTGCGCTATGGCGTTGCGTATCATAATTCATGGCTGCACCCAGAGCAGCGGCGGGCGATCGAGGACAGCTTTCGTGCTCGTGACTTGAAGGTGATCTGCTGCACGCCCACGCTCGCCATGGGGGTCTCACTACCCGCAAAGCTGGTGCTGATCCGGAACTACAAATTCTACACGCTTGGTCGCGGTCTCGAGCCGATGCCGGTCTTCTGGGTGAAGCAGGTCTTTGGACGTGCGGGGCGACCTGAGCACGATGCATACGGCACGGGCGTGATTGTGGCGCGGGACGAAGACTCCTATGAGGAAATCCAGAGCGTGTACATCGATGGCGAGCTGGAGCGGATCGAGTCCCAATTCTCGACGGAGACGATGACCGAGCAGATCCTCGCCACGATCGTCGGCGGTGCACAGCGGATCGAGCAGGTCCTCGAGTTCCTCAACAGCACCTTCTACGCCTACCAGCATAGCACGGAGCTAGAAGCACTCTTATCAGATCTGGACGGTATCCTGCTGGATCTAGCGCGAAAAGGTTTCATCGAGCTTGATGGTGACCGACTGCGGCCCACGCCGTTCGGCACGCTCGCATCACGACTCTACCTCTCCGTGAACTCAGCGCTGGAGCTGCGAGAAGGTATCCAGACTCTGAGCGAGGCGGACAGGGCCGGTACTGTATCCCAGTCCGATTTTGATCTTCTGATCCTGCTCTGCAGATGCGACGAGATCATACCGCTGACCGTGAAGCAGGCGTTCGAGATCGCGACGAATTTGAGCGAGAACCTACCGTGGGTGTATTATGGCGGGCACGCGCTGGGTAGTGCGATCATAGCGCAGGCGTGGATCGAGGAACACACATACGCCGAGTTGAAGAACGAGTTCAACGCGTACCCGGGTGAGATTCACAATACTATCTTCAGTCTCGGATGGATGGCGTATGCCGCCGCGCGAATTGCCGAATACCTCAAAGAGGACCGTATGAGTGCGCGGTTGCGACTTCTGCACGACCGTATAAAGCACGGTGTGAAATCGGAATTGCTCAGTCTGGTCGCGATAAAAGGTGTGGGTCGCGTGATCGCCCGCGGGTTGTACGCACAAGGGCTGCGAACGCCACGCGAGGTGGCGACAGCCGATCTGCGGCAGCTCGAGCAGGCACCCGGCGTGGGTGCGAAACGTGCAGTGAGGTTAAAGGAGGAGGCTCTGGAGCAATGTATGAGCTGACCTGCAGGGTGCACGACTGGAGCGTCCGCGTGCTGGAACTCTCGAACTTCGGCTCGCTGCTGAACCCGCTCTATACGATCGGTGTGGAACTGGAGCTTCGGGTCTCAGAAAGTCCTGACATGCTGCACCGGCTGCTTACCGACACGGGGCTCATCTCTCGGGAGACTATTCCCTTCGATGTGGTCACGAACTTCAGAGGCTCGGCGGCGAACGAGCCGTATTATGCGGCGCGTATACTGTATGACGGCATGCCGAAACGGTATGAGGTAACCGCGCGTGATACGGGCGGGGTACTCAGAACGAAGATCACGTACAAGCCAGTGGTGAGCCCGGAAGAGTTGCAGTTGCATCATCCCGCGAATTTCGTGCGGTTGGGCATCAGCGTAGAGGAGTGGGAGCTGCATAATTACAAACATTATTTTATGCTCCTCATCGCATCGAAACGCTACGAGAGCTTTGATCTCTGGGTGAGCGCAGCAGCAGAGGAGCAGGAGATGGAGGCGGCGGCGACCTCCGAGCTGACAACGGTCAGGGTAAAACTTACGGAATCGGAGCTGAAGCGGAAGGACGTACCCTGTGCGTGGTACCTGCAGCGACTTTCGATCTTTGAGAATCTTGATCTCGAAGCGGAGGTGCGGAAGAAGCTGGCGGAGGCATGAAGTGACTACTCATTCATGATCACAAACAACGAGGGTTATGTATATACATACACAAAGCGTGAGGAAGACCGAATATGGGCGAAGAGGAGATAGAAATCGTATTAGGGAAGTATAGAGCGGCAGGGAAGATCCTCGCCGAGGTCAAGGCAGCGGCGGTATCACGGGTGAAGGAAGGCGCAGTACTGCTCGAGGTTGCGGAGTTCGTGGAGGAGCAGACGCGCGAGAAGGGCGGTGAGCCCGCATTCCCCTGTAATATCTCGCTGAACGAGGAGGCGGCTCATGCAACACCCGCGATTGATGACGAGATGGTATTCGGTACTGATCTCGTGAAACTCGATATCGGGGTGCACGTGGACGGGTACATTGCAGACAGCGCGGTGACCGTGGATCTGAGCGGAGAGCACGGCGATCTGGTAGAAGCAGCAGAGGCTGCATTGGCGGCGGCTATCAAGATCATCCACGATGGCGTGAGCACGGGCGAGATCGGCGAAGTCATTGAGAACGCTATACGGAAACAGGGATACCGACCGGTGGTCAATCTATCCGGGCACGGGCTCGCACGCTATGATGCACACGTTCGTCCTACGATCCCTAACACGCGGGCTGAGCACGGGCCCGTGCTAAAGGAGCATGATGTCGTGGCGATCGAGCCGTTCGCGACCGACGGTGTGGGCAAGGTGACAGAAGGCGGTCTCCTGGAGATCTACGGACTGATCCGGGCACGACCGGTTCGCGTGCGCGAGGCGAAGCAACTGCTGAAAACGTTAGAGCAGTATCAGGGGTTGCCGTTTGCGAAGCGCTGGCTGCCGCGAGAGCGGCTCGATCTGGCGTTGCGGACTCTGAGTACCGCGGGCGCGTTACGTGAGTATCCCGTGCTGCGTGAGGAGGGCGGCGGCATGGTCTCGCAGGCCGAGCATAC
>JAFGKP010000125.1 GCA_016928455.1 Methanomicrobia archaeon | reverse complement strand
GTCTCACCGGGAAGGCCGTTGATGATCGTCGCTGCGTTAAACCAATTCTGATCTTCAAGAAGCCCGAACGCCTGTTTGACGATCTCCTGCCAGTGCTCAGGCGATGATGGCAGGGCTTTACCACGCATATGCCGCTCGATCAGGCGTGCGCTTCCGGTCTCTATTCCTATCTGTGCACCCGTCCAGTCCTGGTCGAACGCGGCGTACCATCGTTCCGTGATAGCGTTGAGTAGCTGAGGATCATGGTAGACCGAGGCAAGCGAGATATGGCTCGCGCCGATGCTGGTAATACCTTCCACCGCGGTGACGCGATCGCTGAGTGTGAGCACGCGCTCATAATCCGGGGCGATGCCCCGGGCACCGTACCGGAGGAGATCCTCAGAATGAAGTGTGATCGAGCACTGGCCTGCTTCAAGATTCCGCTGGACGTCGCGTACAATATGCTCAACTGATTTAAAGCGAAGGCGCTGCAGATCCGGGGTACAGAAGGAGCAGCCGCGTCCACAACCCCGACTCAGCTCCACGAGCCCGTGAATGGTTGCGCCCCTGATGTTTGGTATCTCCTCCACGTTTGGCTCTTTACCCTGGATGATCCGCGGCATCTGCTCACCCGCAAGGATCGCTTGGAAGAGCTCGGGCGCGGTCAGTTCACCCTCGCCAAGGAGCACATAATCGATATTGAGCCGGTCCATGAGCGTCTCGTCCGCTAGCTGCCACGCAGCTTTCCCGCCCGCGACCACGGTCTTCTCCTTCATCACCGGCTTCCGCATCAGCTCGAAGAACTTCACACGGTTGAGTGGCGGTCCGGTGTCAATGAGATCAACGAACTCCGAGGTTGGCGGATTGATGCCGAGGAAATCATGGCCACTGACGCCTATGATCTCTGTTCGCGGGCCCACCACACGCTCCAGATCCCGTGGGTGAACGACGGCGACTTCATCCGCGCCAAACCGGTTGGCAAGCGCGGCCTCGACAATTCTGAGCCCACAATCAGCGTAGACCACTCGCCCGTTGATCCGCGGCACCGGCGGCGAGAAGATGCTGAAATAGAACCAATCAGGAATAATCCCCTGCGGCAGGCAGGTGGAGAACCCTACAAAGATCCCCCAGCGGTACCTGCTCATCATTGTCTCGTCCGCAGTCAACACGATTGTGGGATTGTTCCTTGAGGTCCGAGAGAACGACAGAGCGTTTCTCATCTCTGGTCTTAAGCCTCCGGGATGTCGTCCGAAGCTTTTTCCAGTCCTCTGAGGTAGAGCAAGGCATGATCCACCTTCGCTCTGAGATGATCCAAATCTTTAGCGCCGTCGAGTTCGTCCCGCAGTTGGCGGAGATATCGCGTAAGCTTTGCTCGTTCGGCCTTAATCAGCTCAACGAAGCTCATATTCGCCATATACAGGTTCTTTCCTATTCGCCGAACCCGGGTTACCAGCCCCATACGAATCAGCGTATTAAGATGGTTGATAGTCGAGGAATAGGCGTAATGCGCGCGTTCTGCGATCTCTTCTGCGGTTAACGGGTAAGGAGATGCGAGCAGCACGGCATAGATAGAGCTACACCCCTCACTCACACCCCAATTCGTCAGGATCGCGGTTACACGCCTGATGACGCCCTCGATGGGATTCGCGTATTGAATGGGCGCGGAGCCCGTAGCTTCCTGAGCGCTCATACTTATCATAGTTGACATACACCTACAAATAACCTGCTGAGGCATCCGGAATCACGGCGCTCAGTCGCGAATCAGACTGAGATGACTGCTGATGATATGGCCAGAGAGACGCGAAGAGAAGCGCGAACTCAGCTTCTGGCTGCGCTATATGCGGGGGACATTCTCAACAGAAAATCGACCAGCACCAGGGCGACCATTGCTTCGGCCACGGGGACGATTCGCGGGCAGATACAGGGATCGTGCCGCCCCGTTATTTTGATCTCCACGTCCTGCATCGTCGTCATGTCGACACTTTTCTGTGGCTTCGTGATGGAGGGCGTAGGCTTCACAGCGATTCTACAGATGAGCGGCGCGCCAGTGGAAATGCCACCTAAAACCCCACCTGCATTGTTCGTTCGTGTCACCAGCTTTCCCGCATGCACGAAGAATTCATCGTTCATCTCGCTGGCACGCAGTCGCGCAGCTTCGAACCCGGCGCCCAGTTCTACACCTTTTACTGCTCCGATACTCATCAAGGCCTTGGCAAGTTCAGCATCCAGTTTATCGAAGACGGGTTCGCCCAGACCCGGGGGGACGCCGAGCGCGCGCACCTCCACGATGCCACCGACGCTCTCTCCCTCTTCCTTCGCCGCTTTGATCACCGCTTCCATCAGTTCCGCTGCTTCGGGATCTGCGCACCGGACAGCTGTGCGTTCCGCACGGTCTCGTATTTCAGCCACACTCACTTCGCGCGACCGTATGCCCGCGATCTCCACAACGTGGCCGAGTATCTCAATGGAATGCTGCGTCAGAATCTTCTTCGCGATCGCTCCTGCAGCAACACGCGCTAAGGTCTCCCGACCAGAGGCTCTGCCACCACCCCGATGGTCCCGTCGCCCGTACTTCAGCTGATAGGTATAATCAGCCTGGCCGGGTCGCGGGATATGCTGAAAGGGTTCATATGGACTCGAATTGACGTCTTTATTCCACACGAGCATGGAAATAGGTGTGCCGAGCGTTTCGCCCTCAAAGATTCCGGATAAGAGCTGCACCTCGTCCGCTTCCTTCCGTGCAGTGGTGACCTCGCTTACACCTGGTTTTCGCCTGTTCAGCTCATGCTGTATGTCCGCAGCACTGAGCGCAAGCCCCGCAGGACAGCCGTCTATGACCACGCCGACAGCCAGGCCGTGAGATTCTCCCCAGGTCGTTACGCGAAATGCTGTGCCAAACGAATTGCCGGACATGTTACGAAGGATATAGGAGCACAGTACTTAAAGCTCTTTTGCAAACGCGTCAGTTATAAAAAGAACGCTTGATACTCAGAAAGGTGTCGCGGCAGCCGAAGTTTGCCTACACGTTCATCGCGAGTGTTCTCGGAAACCTTTTATTAAGCCTGTTTATTTAAAGATAGTGGAGTGAAGCGGTCTGAGTCTCGCTTATTTGCGCCAGCCACGTTGAGTATGGGAAGTAGCAAGACGGAGCGGAAGCCGGTGGTGAACATCGGCATGATCGGGCATGTGGATCACGGGAAGACGACGTTAGTGAACGCGTTGTCGGGCGAGTGGACCGACCGCCACAGTGAGGAGATCAAGCGCGGAATATCGATTCGGCTCGGCTATGCCGATGCGACCTTTAGGAAATGCCCGGTCTGCTCGGAGCCCGATTGTTACACGGTGGAAGAGGTGTGCAAAATATGTGGCACGAAGACGAATGAAATGCGTACGGTCTCCTTTGTAGACTCACCCGGGCACGAAGCGCTGATGGCAACGATGCTCAGCGGCGCTGCGATAATGGACGGAGCTGTGCTACTCATTGCGGCCTCCGAGTCGTGTCCGCAGCCACAGACAGAGGAGCACCTGATGGCACTGAACATTGTGGGGATTGAGAAGATCGTTATCGCCCAGAATAAGATCGATCTCGTCTCGCGCGAGGAAGCGATCGAGCACTACAAACAGATAAAGGAGTTTGTGAAGGGTACGATTGCGGAAAATTCGCCGATTGTGCCTATTTCGGCGCAGCAGGCTGCTAATATTGACGTGTTAATCAAATGCATTGAAGAGGTCATCCCTACACCAGAGCGCCCCGAGGAGGAGATCGCCCGTATGTATATTGCACGCTCATTCGACATCAACAGGCCCGGAACACCAATTCGTGACTTGAAAGGCGGAGTGGTTGGCGGGTCGCTGCTCAGGGGTCAGCTGCGAATCGGCGATCGCCTGGAAATACGACCGGGGCGGGTGGTGACCGGGGGCGGCAAATCGACGTGGGAACCTCTGGAGACGGAGATCACGTCGATCGTGGTGGGTGGTACGCAGGTGAAAGAGGTTGCCCCGGGCGGTCTCCTGGGCATTGGCACGATGCTGGATCCCAGTATGACGAAGGAAGACGCGTTAGTAGGTCAATGTGCGGGCAAACCCGGTACGTTACCACCGACCTGGGAGAAATTAAGCGTCGATTTCCAGCTCTTCAAACGCGCAGTCGGCGTGAAGAAGGAGGAGGAGAAAGTGCCGGCGATCAAAGTAGGCGAGAACATTATGCTCAGCGCGGGCACGTCCATCACGATCGGCGAGGTGAAGAAGGTGACGAAGAAGACGCTGGAGCTGATCTTGAGCAGGCCGGTCTGCGCAGAAACGGGCTCTCGGGTAGCGATCGGGCGGAAGATACGTGGCCGATGGCATCTGATCGGTGCCGGCACGATTAAGTGACCCGCGCGTAGTATCCAATCGCGCTTTTATGATTTTCACGCAGCTAGACGACTACGAGCGCGAAAACACTATTTTACCATCGGAAACGTCTGCTTTGATCGTGTCCCCTTCACTGAACTCGCCTTCCAGGAGTCGCCTCGAGAGCGGGTCTTCGATCATGCGCTGGATTGTACGTTTGACCGGTCGTGCGCCGAAGAGGGGATCAAAGCCCTGACTCGCGATCAGCTCTTTCACGCCCTCGCTCACTGAGATCGAGAGCTTCTTCTCGGCCAGCCGCTCCTGGAGGTACCGCATCTGGATCTCAACGATCTTCTTGAGTGCGTCCATACCCAGCGGATTGAAGGTAACAATCTCATCGATACGGTTGAGGAATTCTGGCCTGAATTGCGCTTTCAGCGCCGCCTGTACCCGCTTTTCCAGCTCCTCGCCCTGGTATTCCTGGATGAATGGCGTGGCGATATTTGACGTCATGATGATCACGGTGTTCTTGAAGTTCACGGTCCGCCCATGGCCATCGGTGAGCCGGCCATCGTCCAGGATCTGCAGCAGCAAGTTGAAGACGTCGCTGTGCGCCTTCTCAATCTCATCGAAGAGAACGACCGTATACTGCTTGCGGCGCACCGCTTCGGTCAGGAATCCGCCCTCCTCGTAGCCCACATAGCCCGGTGGTGCGCCGATGAGCCGTGCGATCGAATGGCGCTCCATGAACTCTGACATGTCCATACGTACCATAGCGCGCTCGTCATCGAAGAGGAATTCAGCCAGCGCCTTGGCGAGTTCGGTCTTCCCAACGCCCGTGGGGCCGAGAAAGATGAACGAGCCAATTGGCCGGTTCGGATCGCTGAGACCCGCGCGAGCGCGGCGAATCGCATTCGAGACCAGCGATATCGCGTTGTCCTGACCGACGACACGCTGCTTCAAGCGCTCTTCCATCTGCAGCAGCTTCTCGGTCTCGCCCTCCAGCATTCTCGATACGGGCACGCCCGACCATTTCCCGACGACCTCTGCAACGTCATCTTCATCCACCTCCTCCTTGAGCATCATCTGATCCTTCTGCAGTTCCTTGAGCTTCTCGTTCTGCGCGTTCAGCTCGTTCTGGAGCTCAACAAGCGTGCCGTAGCGGATCTGAGCCACACGCTCCAGATTGCCGCTGCGTTCCGCCTGCTGCTCCTCGAGCTTCGCCTGCTCGATCTGCTCCTTGAGCGTGCGCGCCTTCTGAATACCTTCCTTCTCGTTCTGCCAGCGCGCTTTCAGCTCAGTACTCTGCTCCTTCAATTCCGCCAGCTCCTTTCGGAGCTTCTCCAGCCGCTCCTTCGATTGCTTGTCCTTCTCACGTTTTAATGCCTGCTCCTCGATCTCCAGCTGCCTGATCTTCCGCTCGACCTCGTCAATCTCGACCGGCATGCTGTCTATCTCGGTTCGCAACTTTGATGCAGCCTCGTCAATCACGTCGATCGCTTTGTCCGGGAGGAATCGATCGGTAATATAGCGGCTCGAAAGCGTCGCAGCCGCTACCAGTGCCGCGTCCTTAATCCGAACGCCATGATGCAGCTCGTAGCGCTCCTTCAAGCCGCGGAGAATCGAGATCGTGTCCTCGACCGAGGGCTCGCGAACGGTGATTGGCTGGAATCGGCGCTCCAGTGCCGCGTCCTTCTCGATGTACTTGCGATATTCATCAGTTGTGGTCGCCCCGACACAGCGCAATTCGCCACGTGCGAGTGCAGGTTTGAGCAGATTCGAAGCGTCAACGGCGCCTTCCGCTGCGCCCGCACCGACGACCGTGTGCAATTCATCGATAAAGAGGACGATCTGACCAGCAGCCTGGTCAATCTCCTTCAGAACCGCCTTGAGCCGGTCCTCGAACTCACCACGGAACTTCGCACCCGCGATCAAGGCACCCATGTCAAGCGCGAGCACCCGTTTATCCTTGAGCGTCTCCGGCACATCACCGTTGACAATGCGCTGCGCTAAGCCCTCGACGATCGCGGTCTTGCCAACGCCCGCGTCGCCGATGAGCACAGGATTATTCTTCGTGCGCCGTGAGAGCACCTGCATGACCCGCCGGATCTCATCGTTACGGCCGATAACCGGATCAAGTTTACCCTGCCGCGCCAGTTCCGTGAGATCGCGCGTGTAGCGCTCCAGTGCCTGATACTTATCTTCCGGGCTCTGATCTGTGATCCGCTGTCCGCCGCGAATCGAGGTGAGCGCATCAAAGATGCGGCCCTTCGTCGCGCCCACGCCTTTCAGGATCAACGGCGACGCGGAATCCGTCTCGTCGGCGATCGCGAGCAGCATGTGCTCAGTACTCATGTATTCGTCCTTCATCGCCTGCGCTTCCTTCCATGCCGCTTCCAGAACACGGTTCAAGCGCGGCGAGATAAAGAGCTGGTCTACACCGCCGGCGCCGTAGACCTGCGGTTTTGATTGTAAATGGAGATCAATCTGTGTTTTGAGCTGGTCAATATCAACCCCAATCTTCTGCAAGATCGGGATAACAATGCCCTCTGGCTGCTCCACCAGTGCCAGCAGGAGGTGTTCGACCTCGATCTGCTGCTGATTGTACTTATCAGCGAGGTTCTTTGCCTCTTGTAAAGCCTCCTGCGCCTTTACCGTGAGTTTATCAAGTCTCATTTCGTCCCATCACCAGTAAGAAGAACGATACTTATAATATATAAAGTTTTGCTTTTATGGCTCCGAAGGGACTGGTTAATTCAGTGCATGCTGGGGTCTTCCGCACCTTCGCGCATCTCCCGTTTCTGCAGCTCGTTGGCGAACCAGACCGTCCGTTGCGGGAATGCGATCTCGATCCCCTGCTCCTCCAGCGCCGTTTTGATCTTCCATAACAATTCTTTCTTCACCCCGTACCACTCTTTCGACGGCGCCCAAATCCGGACGATGATCTCAACCGCGTTGTCGCCGAGGTTATCGACAAAGATGTCAGGCGCGGGACTTTTCAGGGTCATCGGATGCTCCTCATAAAGCCGATGGATGATCGAGATAGCTTTGTCCGCATCGTCACAGTACCGTATCCCCACACGGTACTCGAGCCGCCTGGCTACGTGCTCCACGTAGTTTGTGATATCGGTCGTAAAGACCTTCTCATTCGGTATCCGCACGTAGAGCCCCTCAAAGGTCCTGATTGTGGTGGAGAGGATGCGAATGTCCTCGACGACGCCCGCAGTACCGGCGATGTTGACCGTCTGTCCGATCTTCATGGGCCGTTCAATCACCAGGAACAAGCCAGCCATGAGGTTGCCAACCACGCTCTGGCTCGCGATACCGAGCACGATACCCGCGACCCCGCCTGCGACCAGCAGCCCAGACGGATTGACCCCGAATACCGGAATCACCATGAGAAAGGCGATCGTTAAAATACCCCAGTAGATCACTTTGTTGATGATCTCCACATGGTCCTTGCTCATTCGATCTTTGAGAACGCGTCTGAGATTAACGCTTATTCCTTTGGCGATAATGATCGCAACGACAAGGATCAGGAGCACCCACAGTAGATCCAGTACGCTGAACTCGCCGTAGATGGTAAAATCGGAAATCATCTCACATTCACCTACCTCACAATCCTGCCTCCATCACAAATTTCGTGAGTGGCACCTGGAGTTTCCGCGCTGTGTACAGCTCCAGCGACTTTGTCATGCCGTGCTCGAGCGGCTCGTCCATGAAGGTTGTCTCCGCCAGGTTTCGGAGCAGGATCTTCATCGTCGCACGCATCGCGACCAGCCGTTCGTTGTAATAGATCTTCATGGTGTACGCGTTGAAGACCGCGCGGGTGACGGTCACCCAGTCTGACGTACTATTGTTGATGTGGAGCTGCAGGACGCCCTCACGGCGTGGATTGACCGCTGGGACAGTTGCAGAGACGTTGCTCCGCCAGTATTTGCAGATCGCGCCGGTCCGGGGGTCGCCGTAGAGCGTGAACTTCTGCGGCGAAAGCGAGAAGATGTCCAACACCTCAACGGTTTCGTTCGCCGTGATAAAGACCCCGATTTCGATGGGAAAGGTGAGAAATACGGTCTTTGTCGTTGCGGGCTCAACCACGAGCGTCCTCTCCAGCTCGATGAGCAGCGTCTTGGTGAGCTCCTTGGGTAGGTGAAGCGGTTCTACCGGATTGATGAGCACTGCACCAGCGCGCGTGAGAATCTGCTTCTCCACGGTCACGCCGTTACACGTGCTCCGGTACCTGAACCCCTTGTCATCGCGCTCGATCGCGAGCGAGACGCCCTCAGCTGCGATCTCCACGGGAATGGTGTACTGGCCAAACATCTCTCGCGTATATGTTACTCAGAATGCGTGAGGCATAAAAGAGTATCGCAGCCTCGAAAACGTGCCCACCCCAGGGGTAGGACCTGAGGCGCTGCCTATCCGTACAGGAGCAGGGAAGAACGATTCTACGCCTCAGTGCACGACAGACAAAGGGTTTATCTTCGTTCGCGGAGTAACGGTATAGCGGAGAGCGTCACTGCGACGATAGTAACGATGGCCACCGAAAAGGCGCTTATCAAACTGATAGTAAGCATTCTCGTTTGCCAGCTAGCGGGCCTCATCGGCTCCTTTGCCACCAGCGCGTCGGTACAGACCTGGTACCCAACACTCAACAAACCATTCTTCACGCCACCTAGCTGGGTGTTCGCTCCGGTCTGGATAACCCTCTATCTGCTGATGGGAGTCGCCGCATATCTCGTCTGGCGGCAGGGTCTCGATGAACCGCTTGTACGGCGTGGATTAGCGATCTTCGGGATACAGCTCATCCTCAACACGCTGTGGTCGATCGCGTTCTTTGGCCTGCGGTCGCCGCTCGCGGGTCTCGTGGTTATCGTACTGCTCTGGCTGGCGATCCTGCTGACCATTCTGACCTTCTCGAAAATCTCAAAGCCCGCCGCGATCTTGCTTATCCCTTACATCCTCTGGGTGAGCCTCGCGGCGCTCTTGAACGCGGCCATTCTGGTCTTGAATTAGTCAGAATGAGCATGGCGGGTGAAGAGAAAGAACGAGAAAGAGCCTGTTCAATCGAGACCGTAATCGCGCGGCGTAAGCCGCTAGTTCAGCGCAAGCAAGATGGAGACACCGACGAGCAGCAGGATGAGAAAGATAATCCAGTAGATCACCATCACCGCTCGCGTAGCCGGCGATTCTGCACGCAACTTGCCCAGCGAAATACCGAGCAGCACACCCATACCCATGCCAAGCGCCAGTCCCAGCCCGATGCTGTCAGTGACGAAGACGAGTATGACTGCTAGCGCCAGTCCCAAGGCTAACCCGAGGGCCAGAGTCCGCGTCGTGATGTGCAGCTCACCCGTTTTCGGTCGCTCGTTCATCGCAGTCCCGCCAGCTGTTCATACATACCCTCGATTTTCTATAACACATACATACGTTCAGTGCGGCCATGAGCACCTGCGGTGTTGCACCCAGCGTGGCTAACTCTGTGCCAACTGCCGCACCAGGTCCACCTGCTCAGGATGCTCGAGTGCGTAATGCACCCGCCCTTTTACGTGCTCGATTGCCGCCTTTACCGTGCAGCCCTTCGTTACGAGATAGGCTGCGGCGACCATCCCGCTTCGACCGATGCCCGCGTAGCAATGTACCAATACCGCAGACCCATTCGCCGTTTCTGTGGTTATCCAATCTGCAAGCTCACGTAGCTCAGCCAGGCTCGGCGTGCCAAAATCTGGTATAGGAAGGTGTTTGACCTTCACGCCAAACCGCGTCCATGATTGCAGATCATACTCAAGCTCCCAGGACTCCACGAGCACGGCAACGGCCTTGAAGCTTCCGGCGAGGCCTTCGAGCTCGGCGTCCGTTGGCATCGGTGTGACGGCGAGCTTCTTATCTATCCAGACAACCATTCGTCCGCACCTCCCGCGCTCTTTCTGGAAAGCCCACCTTCTGATTTTATCCGCCGCCCACGCACCCATTTCACGGCGTAGAGGAAGGGCGTATCCAGCGCCGCGATGATCAGCTTCACGAGATACTGGCCGATGATCAAGGGCACGACGGGCAGCACGCCGTAAAAGGCGAGTGAAATAAAAATGACTGTATCCAGCGCCTGGGAGGTCATCGTCGAGGCATTGTTCCGCAGCCAGAGGTGCTTTCCCGCCGTCTTTTCCCTGAGCCAGTGGAAGACGAGCACGTCCCAGTTCTGGGAGATGAGGTACGCAGCCAGACTGCCGAGCACGATCCGTCCGGTGAGCGTGAGCGTGGATTCAAAGGCTGCCTGGCCCTGCCACCACACCGGGGCTGGCCATGCAATGGCGATCTCGACCGCGATGACAAGGAGGATTGAGGCGAGGAAACCGCCCCAAACCGCCTCTAACGCTTTACGCTTGCCGTAGAACTCACAGAGGATATCAGTGACGAGAAAACTCGTTGCATACACGATTACCCCGGCCGGTAGCGTGAAGGTGCCGAAGAGCACGATCTTATTGGCCAGGATCTGCGCCATGACCACGAGCCCGACAAAGACCCCGATGGTCAGACCGGACCCATATTTCTCGCCAAGTGCCGCAATGATGCTCGCGCCCGCAAGTGTCACGATAATCCACAGAAGGATAAATTCGATCATTGTTTTGTCGCTCTTAGTTATCTTCTTATCTCTTTACGTTACCCCCAGCACGAACCGTTCAAGGCCAGGTCCGGTACGATAGTAGAGCCTAATATGATATGTACTTTACCGGACTGGAGTCGGCGTCCACCTCTCAGAATGCTCTCTCGAGGATGAGCGAGCGTGTGGCAAAAAACCCCTGCTGCTCGCGCAACAGTGTGATAAACGGACGACATGTGCCGCTTTAAATACGCGCACGAACAACTAACTGTTAACTATACGGAACGATGCTTAATCTCGATATTGCCAGGATCTTTAACGAGATTGCTGATATTCTGGAGGTACAGGGCGAGAACGCATTCAAGATTCGCGCTTACCGCAAGGCCGCGCTCACGATAGAAACGCTGACACAGGATTTGACGGTGATCGCGGAACGCGGCGGTGTGAAAGAGCTGAAGAAGATCCCAGGGATCGGCGAGGGTATCGCCAAGAAGATCGTGGAGATCGCGGAGACCGGTGATTGCAAGAAGCATCGAGAGTTGCTGCAGGAAATGCCGGCGGAACTGATCGAGCTCCTCGCGATCCCGCATGTTGGTCCGAAGACGATCGCGAAGCTGCACGAAGAGCTGGGTATCACAAATCTCGCGGGCTTGGAAGAGGTTGCGAAAGCGCATAAGCTGGCGGGACTCCCCGGGTTTGGCACGAAGGCCGAAGAGAACATACTTAAAGGTATCGAGCAGTATAGAAGCTACCAGGGTCGCGTCTTGCTTTCGAAAGCGCTGCCGTATGCTGAAGCAATCGTGAGCGAGTTACAACGGCTGGATGCTGTGGAGCGGATACTGATCGCAGGCAGTTTGCGACGCATGCGAGAGACGATTGGCGATATCGATATTTTGGTCGTCTCGACGCGACCGAACGAGGTGATGGACGCATTTACGCGTATGGACGGTGTGGAGGACGTGATCGCGAAGGGTGAGACGAAATCCTCCATTATTCTCCGTGGCATCAATGTAGATTTACGAGTGGTCGAAGCGGCCTCTTTCGGCGCGGCCGCGCACTATTTCACCGGCTCGAAGCACCACAATGTGCGAATCCGGGAACTCGGAATGAAGCGCGGGCTAAAGATCAATGAATACGGCGTCTTTCGCGGCGCTGAGCGTATAGGGGGCGAGCGGGAGTCGGAAGTCTTTGCCAGCGTCGAGCTCCCTTACATCCCACCGGAACTCCGCGAGGATCGCGGTGAGATAGAAGCGGGGAAGGAAGGGAGAATACCAAATCTGGTCGAGCTCGAGAACCTGAAGGGCGATTTGCACGTGCACAGCGCCTGGAGCGACGGTAAGAACAGCATTGATGAGATGGCAGATGCTGCGCGCACCCTGAACTACGAGTATATCGCAATCGCAGACCACTCACCCGCGGTCGGTATCGCTGGTGGTCTGAATGAGGAGAAGATACCACAAAGATTGGTTGAGATCGAGCTAACAAACCACCGATTCGAGGACGAAGGCGTTCAGTTCAGAGTATTGAACGCCGTTGAAGTCGACATAAAATCTGATTTTTCACTCGATTTCCCGGATGCCATCCTCGAGGCTTTTGACCTCGTTGTTGCCGCGGTACACTCGAAGTTCTCCCAGGATCGGGCCACCATGACGAACCGCATCATAAGCGCGATGGCGAGCCCGCATGTTGATGTTATCGCGCACCCAACCGGTCGGTTATTGGGTAAACGGGATCCATACGCGGTGGATATGGCGAAGCTCATGGCGGCGGCGAAGGAAACAGATACGATTTTGGAACTCAATTCCTTCCCCGAGCGACTCGATCTCAATGATCTCCACTGCAAAATGGCAAAGGACTATGGCGTGCTCGTGGCCATCTCAACGGACGCGCACGATATCTTACAGATGCGCGACGTGCGTAGATACGGTATTGCAACCGCGCGGCGTGGCTGGCTCGAGCCGGAGGATATCGTGAACACGTGGAACTTAGCGGGACTGATGAAGTTGATGAAGGGGCGCTGACCTGATAGAGCTAAAAGGTCCTCAATTCCCCTTTCATGGCCTTCTTCGTGATCTCGGTTACGTTTGAGAGCCCTTCGTCGATAATGCGTTTCACCTTCTTCTCCATCCATCCCCGGTTCACGCCACTGAGCGGGATGATTTGCGCGGTCGCGACCTTCGGGTCGTCGATCCGTCGGCCGATCTCAGAGAGAATCTTGAGCTGTACCTCGCGAATGCCATCGACGTTTTCCACGATCTCCCGGGCTATACGGTTGGCGAGTAAGTTGTAGATCTTGCCCGTGTGGTTCACCGGGTTCTTGCCACAGGTCGCCTCCAGGCTCATGTTGCGGTTCGGCGTAATGAGTCCATTGGAGCGGTTTCCGCGCCCCGTCGCACCGTCGTCACCCATCTCTGCCGAGGTACCCGTGACGGTGAGGTATACCGAGCCAGGCATGTCCGCCATATTCACCAGCACGTTGACGTCACGCCCGGTATAATCCTTTGCGACGCCCGTGATATACTCCCGTAACCGGTGCTTGATATTGATGTAATGATCGTAATCATCTACGTATCTGGAGACGAACGCATCACCGACGGTCAAGGTGATCGTGTCCCGCTCACGGAGCGCCATCACCTTCATATCCTCGCCGACCGCCTTCTCCACATCCCGGAACTCAGCCATCACCTTCTCCTCGACGTTGAGCACGATCGATTCTGTCTCGGAAAGCGGGGCATGTGCCACGCCGAACGAGGTATCATTTGCCATCGGCACAGTCGGTTCTACGCTCTCCTTCCTGTTCCCCTCAAAGACCCCGATGAGATCAGATGAGCCGTGTCCCAACTTGCTGTCCACGATCACGTGCCGTTCCACGTCGAGGTTCCTAACATTCTTCAGATACTGCTTCGCCGCGTGAATTGCCACGGTATCGACCGGGATTTCATTGGTCCCGAATATGCGCGTTGCACGGCCGCCGAGCAGTATGTAGATCGGTGAACTGACCTCGCCACCGCCATAGCAAGGATTTGACCTCCCGGCAACGAGTTGGACCTTATCGGTGTTGTGGTGCAGGATCACGCCACAGGTTCTCAAATACTCCTGGCACAATGCCACACTAACCGCCTCTGCAATTCCATCACATAAACTATCAGGATGCCCCAGTCCTTTCCGCTCAACGATCTCGATCTCTTGCTCCTCCACGGGCTCCCGATTCACGAACTCAACCTTTATCTTTCGCTCCATCGAGCCGCTCATAGCCATTTTTTCCGCCCTCTTACATTCATTCTGTCTCCGCTCCAAAATACGTGCGAATGGTTTAAAGGTCTGTACTAATGAGGTCTTTCTTAAAGAAAAGCTCAGTGGAAATGATCGCACTGTTCCCCGTCGGGTCATCGATGATCAGGGTCATCTGCGCGTTACCCAGCTTAATTTCTTCAATCTGCTTCAGGACCTCATCTGCTCGCTGCTTGCTCTCCGCGTCCTTGCTCAGCATCCGCACGACCCGCTCGACACGCGTTAGCACGCCCTCGACCGTCGTGATGAAGGCATCGCCCCGTTTTGGCTCCACGGTGACCCCCAGCTCGGGTATCTCGATAGTCCCGAACGATGAGCGAATAACAACTGCGTCAATGTCCTCAGGAGAGGCTATCACCTTCTCGCACCGATCCTGCTTCTGATCAGCGAGCATCATGACGTCCGTCGTGTGATATCCGCAAGAGTCGCAGATCGCGGTGAAGATCATGACCTCACCGAAGTATGGGATTTTATACGGGACACAGTGCAATTCGCTCTCCGCACCACAGACTGGACAGGTCTCTTTCACCGCGCGCCACCACTCACCACTGTTGCGTTACGTTAGGCTGCGTTACGTTTCGCTGGCTCCGACGTGCGGCCAGACTATTTCCCGGAGAGCTTCTGCCGTTCGATCTTAATACCCGTGGGGGTCACAATCACCAGGTCATCAGCAACACCAGCGATATCGCCGCTGACATCTGAGGCGACCATCTTCAAGTCCTTTATGGTCTTCTCGACGAGCACCTTATCCTG
>JAFGKP010000124.1 GCA_016928455.1 Methanomicrobia archaeon | reverse complement strand
TCTTTGAGCCCGAGCCGCTGGGCAAGATCTTAAAGGCCGTGGCGTGGGGCGCGATTCCCGCCGTTATCTTCTCTTACGTGCTCGAGAAGTACATCTTCTTCTGGGTGGGCATACTTAGTGCGCCGCTCATTGAGGAGGCCTGTAAGGGGGTATACATCTACTGGCTGCGGAAAGATCCGAAGTTGGAAGGTCCAATGGACGGCCTGGTTTATGGCGCTGCCGTTGCTATTGGCTTTGAAATCGTTGAGAACTTGCTCTATAGTTTATCCGCGGAATTTGGGATCGAGCTTGCTGCGGTGCGGTCCATCGCCGTGGGGCATATTCTCTTCACCGGGCTCTTTGGGCTGATGGTTGGTGTGGCAAAGATCAAGGCGCAACGACGGATGATTCTCATCGGTTACATCGGCGCGGTTTCAATGCACTTTGCCTGGAATATGCTGGTGACCGCGCACTGGATCTCATATTTCATTCTCGTCCCGGTCTTCATCATCATACTCAAACTGGTCGCGGATGTGGCCTGGAATTTCGAACTGGACGCGTTCATCTCCCCGCGCGATGAGATGGAGTCGCGCGCGAGCCACGTTATCACCGAGCGTGACGGCGCATCCACGCTGACGCTTGCTGAAGAACTCGGTATCGATCCCCATCGCGCGGCTTTGTTCATGAAGAGCATGGGCGCGAAATTCGATCGTGGTAAGAAGAAATGGTATCTGGTGACTGTACCGTCCTATCGCGTACCCACGCGCAAGCTGGAATAGGACCCGGCAGGGGACACGAGCTCGAGTAAAGCAACAAGTGCCTGATTGCTTCTACGTTACAGTTGAACTCCCGAAGTCCTGAATGATTTTATTGCAATGATCGTCAGAAGCTTTATACTGATTATGCTGTAACTATGGGGTTTCCCCACGTTAGATCTCACGCACCAGGATACTGCTGGTGACGGATACTGATTTTTCGGTAAGCATCGCGAAATGAATCGAGTTCCAGCTCACTGCTGTCCAATCTTTTTCTGCCTCAACGGTAAAAGAAAAGTTAGATAACTCGTTCTAATAACTCCGAGCTCCATGAATGCCTTTTCGCTGCTCAGTGCAGAGATTCAAGCGGTATTAGGTGATTCCTTCGCCGCACCCACGGAACCCCAGGCGTTGAGTATCCCGCGCATTTTAGCGGGCGAGGACGTGTTACTGATAGCGCCGACCGGCTCGGGGAAGACGGAAGCAGCGGTTTTGCCGGTTCTGGACCGGCTTATCACGTATAAAAAGCAGGATACCGCGAAGAAAGGTTTTTTAGCACTCTACGTCACGCCGTTACGCGCGTTGAACCGCGACATGCTCCTGCGGCTGGAGCGCTGGGGTGAGCAACTCGATCTCCGTATCGAAGTGCGGCACGGCGACACCAGCATGTACGCACGGAGAAGGCAGGCTCTGGAGCCACCGGATGTGCTGATCACCACACCGGAAACGATCCAGGCGATGATCCCGGGCGCGCGGCTACGGGAGCATTTGAAAGCTGTCAGGCACGTGATCATTGACGAAGTGCACGAGCTGGCGAATTCGAAACGTGGCGCACAGCTCACGATCGCGCTCGAACGCATCGCGCAACTTGCGGGCGATTTCCAGCGCATCTGTCTCTCCGCAACGGTAGGAAATCCTGAGGAGGTAGCGAAGTACTTCGCGGGCCCGCGTCCAATGCAGGTGATCAATACCGTGTCCACGAAAGCGCTTGAGATCGAGGTGCTGAGCCCGCAACAAGCACAACAGGATATACGCGCGGCCCACCGCGCAGGCCTCGAGCCGGACGTACTGGCCCATGTCCGGGCACTGCGGAAGATTGTGAACGCCGAGGGGAACGAATCGACGTTGATCTTTGTGAACACGCGACGGGCCGCGGAGATGCTTGGCTCGATCATGAACCGGTTTGAGCCTGGCTTGATCGGTGTGCATCACGGCTCGCTCTCCAAGGAGATGCGGATCGAAGCTGAGGATCGCTTGAAGAGCGGCGCGATCAAAGGGCTTATTTGCACCAGTTCCATGGAGCTCGGCATTGATATCGGCACGATCGATATGGTTGTTCAGTACGCTTCGCCGCGTGAGGTGATACGTCTGGTGCAGCGTGTGGGGCGTGCCTCGCACTCGTTCCAGACGACCTCCAACGGAAAGATCATCGCGCTGACTCCGGACGATATCGCGGAAGCGGTGGTGATTACAGAGCGCGCGAAGGCAGGTCAGATAGAGGATATCAGGTTGAAAGAGGGCTCGCTGGACGTGCTGGCGAACCAGATCTGCGGGATGCTCCTCGATGCTGGCGTGATCACCCTGGAAAAGCTCCGTGCCGTGCTCGCACGCGCATATCCGTTCAGAAATCTCTCCATTGAGGCGCTGCTGCGCGTGATCGCGCAATTGGAGGCCGAAGACCTGGTGAAACACGAGGGCGAGCAGCTGTGGCGCAGCAAAGGCACGCGCGCCTATTACTATGAGAATCTTTCCATGATCCCGGATGAGCGCAAGGTCGAGGTTTACGATATCGTGAGCGGGAAGCTCATCTGTATGCTCGATGAGCGGTTCGCACTCAACTTCGCGGACCCCGGCGCGTTATTCGTGGCGAAGGGCGATACGTGGCGGATCGTGGATACCGAGTTCAACGAGGAGGAAGGCGGCGCGAAGCTCAAGGTCGAGCCGGGAGTGAAACGCGAGGGCGAGATCCCGAACTGGGAGGGCGAAGAGATACCTGTTCCGTTCGTGATCGCGCAGGACGTGGGTCATCTGCGTGCCCGAATTGCTGCTGCTCTTGCCCGGGGCGTGAGCATCTCAGACCTGAACACTGAGCTGGAACAAGAGTATAGCGTGCCCACTGGCTGCTTCGAGACGCTGATCGCCGTGCTCCGCAAACAGCTGGAGCAGGACTATCCCGTGCCGACAGCGCAAACGCTGGTCATCGAGATCGCAAACGATCACAAGGAAGTGATCTTCAACGCGTGCTGGGGGCATCAGGTGAACGAGACCTTTGGTCGGTTGCTTATCACCCTGCTCGGGGCACGACTTGGCACGGACATCGCTATGGAGATCGATCCGTATCGTATAAAATTGAAATCCGGGCGCGCACTATCACGCGAGGCGGTGCAGCAGACAGTGACTGCCATCGAGCCGCAGTACGTGCAAGCGCTCCTCGAGAAGACCCTGCGGAACTCCTTCCTGTTCAGATGGGAGCTCATGAACGTGGCAAAACGGTTCGGCGCGCTACGTAAGAATTTCGATCGTAAACGGATCTCAGCCGATAAACTGATTGCCCTGTTTGCCGACACGCCGATCTATAACGAGACGGTACGTGAAATCTTTGCAGATAAGCTGGACGTCGAACGGACGATCGAGGTGGTGAAGAAAATCAAATCAGGGGCGATCAGCGTTCAGTTCTCATCGCACGGCGTGAGCCCGGTCGGCGCCGCAGGCTATACGAGCTGGCGCGATATGCTGACCATCGAGCGTGACGAGCAACTCATCATCGAAGCGCTCCGGAACCGCATCATGAACGATCGGGTGCTCTTATTCTGTATGAATTGCAAGCGCTGGGAAGCCAGAAGGCACGTGAAGACCGTGATTGAACAGGGACAGTCGGGACTCGTCTGCCCGATCTGTGGCTCACGCTTGATCGCGGCCCTGAAGCCCTGGGAAGAGGATGAGATCCGGCTGGTGAAGCACGCGGCTGCACATACTCCCGGTGCACGCCATGAGCATGCGCGGGTGAAACGGGTCTACCGGAACGCGAATTTAGTGCTCTCGCACGGCGTCCGTGCGGTCGTTGCACTTGCTGCACGCGGTGTGGGACCTGAAATCGCATCCCGAATCATTCGGCGGTTCAACCCGGCGTTACCGGCGACCGAAACGGAGGATGAGTACAACACATTTTACCGCCATATCTTGGAAGAGGAGCGGAAGTACGCGCGAACGAGACGGTTCTGGGAGTAAGGATCTGATCGATCGCCCCGGACATTCAGAAGCAGCGTGAACCGTCCGCTCGCAATCGCTGCATGGTTACCGGTAAAACGGCTCCGAATACTAGCTTTAAATACAACGTACGCCAATAGATGACCGTAGCTAGCTAACGATGGCGAAAAAGAGCGCGGATAAGGACACCGTATTTGAGACAATCGAGAAGCGCGGGGTGCAGTTCATTGGGCTGTGGTTCACGGACATCTTAGGGCATTTGAAGAGCGTTTCTATCTCTGTAAGCGAATTGGAAATGGCTTTTGATGAGGGCATGGGCTTTGACGGCTCCTCGATTAAAGGGTTCGCACGGATCGATGAGAGCGACATGCTCGCAAAACCAGATCCGAGCACATTCCAGCTTATCCCCTGGAAGACCCAGGGCGACGTGGTCGCGCGGATGTTCTGCGACATCCTGAAG
>JAFGKP010000123.1 GCA_016928455.1 Methanomicrobia archaeon | reverse complement strand
GGTCTGGTTACCCTAACGAAGCTCGCTGCTAACGCAATTTTGTAAAATCACGCGCAGCACCCATTAACTTGACAACCCCGCTTTCGGTCGTTCATCCTGCATACATACACGCTCAATGCAGGCCTGATGCGGAATCGGACATCATCCGAACCATCCAAACGTACAGAATGCTCTAACGTAGCACCACGCACACGATACCGTCACCGCGCTCGCTACCAGCATAACTTATGTTGGTATGCGTACCTGAACGGTGGTCTTATCGAGATACAACTTAACACCATCATCATGGCCATAAAACACGACCCGTACCGAGTTATTAGTAGGCCTCGAGAGATTGTAGTCAGAGTCAGAGCTGCGGACCAATCCAGCCGCGTCAAGGGTCTTATTCAGCCAGTCTGACCAGGCCTGGGTATAATTCGTCGTGATGTTCAGCGTGAGATTGGGATAATAGAACGAATCAGAGATGAGTCCGTAGTCATCGCGATATATTTTAATGATGGTCGTTGGTTGGCCACTCTGCGCAGGGACCGAGGTTCCGGTCAGGTCAAAGAGCGAGATGCGGATTTCTGTAGTACTGCCTGCTTTAGCGGCGGAGATGCTGAAATTCCCGAGCACGAACTCATTGTCCTGCTGCTTCTTGATTACCGCGCCACTTGCATAGCTGAGGGTATGCTCCGGGAGATAGCAGTGGTTGCTCGTGAAGCTGATCGAGCCGGAAGAGCTCGCGAGGACAACCTCTGGTTGTGAGAAGTTGTAAGAGATGCTCACGTTACATAACGTGGGCGTTAAATCGGGATCCCAGGTGCTGAGCTCCGCGCGATACTGCACATACTGATGCCCCGGTGAGACCGATGCGATTTTCGCGAGACTTCTGTTATTGAACCCGTCTTGTGATTCGATTGCCGGGCAGTCGCTCCAGTTCTTAGCATGCCTCATATCCGGGAACATGTCCGTTCTCACCTTCAAGACGATCCGCGTGTTTGCTGGAAGACTGGTGTTCCACGAGAAGTTCTCGTACGTAATGTTCGCACTTCCCAGATCCTTCCCCCCGATCTTGCCCGGTGTAGTACTATGGTTCGATTCCAGATAGCCCCGTGCGTATCGCGGCTTGGCGAGCGTGGCGTTGCCTGACGCTATCTCGACTTTAAAGCGGTCGGTATGCGTGAACTCCTCGTCCGTCCAGGGCCCAGCAGGAGGCGAGCCCGTGCCATTGACGCTAATGCTCACCTGCTCGGTAGCGGGTGAGAAGCTGATCGTGCCCGCGGCTGCGGGAAGCGCGATGAGCGACTCTTTCGCAGGGCTCATGCGGATCGGCACGGAGAGTGAAGCACCAGACGATGCTGAAGCTCTCAAAGCGGTAATGCTGTAGCAGAGCGTATTGAAATCCGCAGCGACCGCGGCGGCATGCTGATACTCGCCCGCTTTGGTCGCTGCCGGCGTGTTGATGGAGAGGTAGATAAAGGACGTGGTAAGCACGATCCCGGTGATGAGGATCGCCCCCACGACGAACGCCTGGGCGGCTTCGGTTCCTGGTTCTGATCGGCGTCGCATACTCATATAGCTCTCAGAATCCCTTCATTCGTTTCAGCTCGTTATTTCGACCTTCGCACGGGATCGTTTCAACCACAGGTTCACCGGCTTCGTCTCGTTGCCGTAGAAGACAATCTGGAGCGTATCTGGTGCGGCGGTGCTCTTGTAGGTGATGTTATACTGCCCGGAAGCATTTCCATACACTATTCCCGCGTCTTTGCAGGTCGTGTTGAACCAGTCTGCCCATGCGGCGGGATAGTTGGTCGTGATATTCAGGGTGATATTCGCGAAGTTCAAGCCGTTGGTGAGCAGGGTGTCCTCAAGGTACGAGGCCTGCACGGTGGCGCTGAGCCGTCCGCTGAGCGTTCTTTTAGTACCTGTAAGGTTGACCGCGGTGATTTTGAGCGATATTCCTGAATCATCAGTGCTCACAAAGATAGGCGGTGCGAAGAGCATGAAACTCTCGTCATCCTGAAGTTTAATCGTGCCGCCGTGTGTGTGGACGAGTTGATAATTGGGGAAATAGAGATACTGGCTCTTGTAGTCCAGATGCCCGGATGACGTAACGAGCACCGGTCGTTTGCCATACTCGTAGCTGATATTGACCCACGAGAGCACGGGCGTGATGCGCGGATCGAAGGTGAGCAGTTCAGCACGCCACTGGATGTACTGGTGCCCGTCAGAGGCCGAGGGGAGGTTCGGGATGTACGTGTTATTGGCAACGGGCGGGCAGTCTTCCCAGGGTAGCGCATCGTGCATGTCAGGACACATCGAGGTGCGGACCTTCAGCACGATATCAGTATCAGGCGGAAGCTCAGACCCGTACGTTACATTCCCGTAGCGAATGAGGGTGCTGTTCTTCGTATCGTACCCGACCTGCCCCTGGTCTGAGACGTTGATCATGTTCGAGACGATATACCCTGAGCTGTAGTAGAAGATACTCGGAAAGTAAAGGGATTGATTTACCACGGGTGATCCGGGCGTGCCGTTCTTCCCATCCTCCGCCCCCTCCTTACCACTGCTGCCACCATTACCGTAACCTACATTGATATGGTCAGCTTTTACGTCATTTGGAAAGATACTGCTATCGTAATATACATGGATTTCACCGCCCCCGCCACCACCACCGCCGGTTCCTTTATCGTCATTACTGCCCCCATCACCGCCCATGGCGTAGAGCATACCGGTAATATTGACGACATTACCTTTGATGATGATCAGGCCGCCGCTACCACCACCGCCACCCCCACCAAAAAAGTTATTGTCCTTAGATAATTGAGCACCTACTCCGTCTGATCCATTAGCGGAGATAATACCCCGAATATCAATAGTGGCCGCATCTAACTGTATATAACCCCCACCCGACCCACCGGCACCACCTGATGAGAGTACGATCTTACCATTAGGATCCTTCCAGTCGCCACCGCCACCGCCGCCAGAGCCCATCAAATCGTTCAAATGCGATGCACTGCCACCTGAGTCGGTATTATTCCCCCCACGGCCCCCTTCTCCGCCGCATCCCCCACCACCGCCGCCGTAACCCCCTTCTTTCTTATTTTCACCTTCGTCTCCACCTTTCCCTCCACCTGTTCCACTCCCGTTATACCCCGGCTTGTTGCCCGCCCCACCCGCATAGCCCCAGCCATCTGCGGTAATTAGAGTCCCTTCATCAACGAAAATGTTCATGGCGTGGATCGTTAACCGTCCCGGTACGGTCAGTGTCGAATTATTCCGGACGATGAAGCGATCGCAATAATATTCCCCCGAGAGTGTCCCGTTCGTTTCAATAGGGTCTTTATATTCTCCCGCGTCGGATTCCAGCCGTACGCCCGAATCGGTCACTTTCACATGGTACTTCTCGAATTTAGTCCAGGTAGAGCTATCATTCCAGTAGGCGTTCCCCGAGGTATTTGCTGCTTCGAGCGTGGTGGCGATACATTCGAAAGTCTCTTCATCAGGCTCGAAGGTGAGCGTGCCTTCGGCGGCCTGGAGGCCGACCAGCGGGACAGTACCGGGGGTCATCCCGATAGCAGTAGACAAGGGTGTCGCTGGGTCTTCGCTCGCCAGCGCCATATCAATTTGTGCGCCGAGTGCCGCGAAGTCCTGCGGGACCTTTGCGGCATGCTGATATTCGAACTCCTTCGTCCATGCCGGAACCTCTCGCGAGAAGAAGATCGCGCTCAGAGAGAGGAGAATAGCCATTATCAGGAGCACGCCCACCACTTCAGAAACGGCCTGCTCGCTCTTCCAGAATGCTGTCATAGCCTCTGTTCTTTTCCCATTAGGTTCTCCATATTATCACTTCATTCAGTGAGTTTTACCCTGGCTTCTGCACGCTTGAGCCACAACTTCACGGGCTTCGTCTCGTTGCCATAAAAGATGACCTGGAGCGCATCTGGTGTAATGGTGATGTTGTACTGTCCTGGTTCTGTCCCATGTGATAAGCCCGCGTCGTTGCAGGTCGCGGTGAACCAATCCACCCATGCGCTACGATACGCGGTAGTCAGATTAAGGGTAATATTCGCATAGTTCAGGCCGGGCTTGAGCAGCGCAGCGCCCTGTGGCGCGGTTTGGACGGTAGCGCTCATACGGCCGCTGACTGAGGACTCATCACCGGTTATATCAATCGCCGTGATGGTGAGCGCGCTTCCCGTCTCATGAGCCTCGACGAAGACCGGCGGTGGGAAGAGCATGAAGGCCCGGCCATACTGCTCCCTGATCGTGGCGCCATGTGCATAGACGAGGTTATAATTGGGGTAATAGAGGTACTGGCTCGCGTAGCTGATCGTGCCGGAAGTGCGCGCGAGCACGGGCTCGCCATAGTCATAAGTGATATTGACCCAGTGGAGCCGGGGTGTGATTTCGGGGCTGAAGGTGAGCAGCTCCGCGCGCCACTGGATGTACCGGTGCCCGTCGGAGACAGAGATGAGACCAGAGATGGCCGTTCCGTTTGCGACCGGCGGGCAGGTCTCCCAGGGCATTGCATCGTGCATGTCATCATACATAGAGGTGCGCACCTTGAGCACGATGTCCGTTCCCGCAGGCACATCCGCACGATACGTCAGATTACCGTAGCGAGTACGTGAGCTGTTCGTATCGTACCCAACCTTCTCTTGGTCCGGGACTTCGGTCATATTCGAGACGAGATAACCAGACTCATAGTGAAAAAGGGTGGAGTTATATGGTTGGTTTTTTGGGGGATCCTTTATCCCCGAAGTACCATTATTACCTGGCAGAGAACCATTTCCACCTCTCCCAGGGCGCACATCTATATGGCTCTCCTTGATCTGTGAGGGGCTATAGTAAAATACCTCAACTATTCCACCCCCACCCCCACCCCCACCATCTCCTGCGGGGCTCTCACCTCCATTGCCACCCGCGGCAACGAGGACTCCAGTAATGTTCACGTTATCGCCAATGATTTTTATCCAGCCTCCGCTACCGCCTCCTCCGCCACCACCTCGGTAGGATTCATTCTCATCATATTGCAACTTACCTTCACCGTTCGCGCCGCAGGCGGAGATGTTGCCGCTAATGTCAATAAAAGCGGCGTCTAAGCAGACATAACCCCCGCCACTGCCGCCGTCACCGCCGGATGAAGCTATCATTTGTCCCTCACTGTCATGACCATCACCACCACCTCCGCCGCCAGAGCCCATCACCTCTCCGGCACAACTGGGTCCTAAGTAGTTTAGCAAATCAGAGGCATTGCCGCCCGAATTCTGATTTTCACCGCCATTACCGCCATTACCGCCACAGCCCCCGCCTCCTCCACCATCACCACCTGCATTTCCCGTTTTTGATTGATTCCCGCCCAGTCCCCCGCCCACACCAGTCCCGTTATCTCCAGGTGAGTTGCCCAGCCCACCGGACCAGCCCTTGCCGTCCGCATTGATGCTTGATCCCTCTTCAACGAAAATAGTCCGAGCATGGATCGTTAACCGCCCATCAATGGTCAGTGTCGAGTTGTTTCGCACACTGAACGTATCACGATAATATTCCCCGGATAGCGACTGATTTTTCGTAATATTTAAATTTCCTCTCTTCGCAGGTTCCAACTCTGCTTTTGACGTAGTGACAACTACATGATACGTATCATTGAAGGTATTCCAATCGGTAGTGTTATTCCAATAATAGCCACTGCCAGAAACCGCTGAATCATCTGGTGTGGCGGCGATGCATTCGAACGTTTCTTGATTCGGGTTGAACTGGAGCGTGCCACCGGCTGGGTACATGCCAATCAGCGGGACGCCTTCAGGGAGCATACCAACCGTTGTAGACGTTACGGTGGTTGGATCTTCGCTCAATACCGCACGCTCGATATTAGCCTCGAGCGTGGCAAAGTCATGTGGCACTGCAGCTGCATGTTTCGCCTCATACTCCTTTGTCCATTCAGGCAGTTGCTGCGCGAGATAGATAGACGATGCGGAAAGCAGAATAGCCATAATGATCAAAGCACCTAATACCTCAGAGATCGCACGCGTGTCCTGAAGGATGCTCTTGTTTGTGCTCCTGGTTCTATTCCTCCGGATTTTGAGACTCATGAGCGTGCGAAAACAATTGGACTGGTTTAACTCATTTCTGTATGTTTTCCTGCCTATATAAAGCTTTCCATTTGCTTGCGCCTTATGGGTAGTACATAACGTCAATACTGCTCATTTAATATACTCTTGCTCGAGACCCACAAGAACACAAAGTCCTTGTCTTCACGTACAGTACGGTACAGTTCAACCGGATATCTTCTTGTGTCTGAACTCGGATAAAGAAGGACAGTGATACCTTTACCCTACTATTCCGTTATCAACATTTTCATTCTGCTACGAATCCCGCTAAACGCTCGGTCATACGTATGTGCCTTTCTAATTACTAAATAACTCAGCGTTCAGTGCACTTTGTGACCCTGTTCTCACCGATTACCAGGGACTCAAAACGCATGGATTGCAGACGATTGATGAAAGAGACGAACGGTTTTTCATCTAAAGAAACGGATCACGGTGAAACATTCAGTAGAGTGAGCTAAAACGTGGATTTAATCAATACAGTCGTGGCCTCAGACGCGGGGCCGCACGCGGGCGCGCCTGCGACTCGATCCAGGTGATGAGACAGACGGCAAGCCCGACAGGAACGATCACGGGCAGCAGATACGCGGCAATCACCGCGCAGTACGGCAGCTCGTGGCCGAGCGCGCCGAGCGTGACCGCAGCGACCGCAAACGCGGCACCGGCCAGGACGCCGTAGAGGACGCCCGTGAGGATGGGCTTGAGATAACGACGCAGGCTCACGAGCACGAGCAGAATGAGCACGATAAAGGCGAGCAGCGCGATCGTGTTCATACACAGCGCCGCGAGATAGATCACCGGCGTGAGCAGTAAGACTCGGGTCGCGATACGCAGGTGCTCGCGCTCCAGCAGCACCGCCGCGATCGGCGGGCTCACTGCAGTATACGTGGTCCATACGAACGCGCCTACCGGGTTGGTGAGCAACACGGTATCGCGGAAGTCGCGTAAGATCGCGAGCTGCGGGTCGTCCGGAGACGTAAAGGCAACCGTCGCGATATCCTCACCCGGTTCGTCGGCGAGCGGGGACTCGCCGTTCGTTACAGCTGCGGCCGAAGCATCCGCAGCCAGAATCAGGACGAGCACGACGGCCGTGAGCATCCTACTGATGAGCAGCCCGGCACGAGCCGGGCGACCGGTGAACGAGTGACCGCTGCTGCGTGGCATGGTAGTATGCTGCTGATCGAGAATGCCTAACGCGTTTTTATGTATTAAATGTTCCTGTGCCCCGCTAACACGGAAGCCCGCGACTGAAAAAGCGAATAAAAAGCGTCACGATCCATCCGCTGCTTGCGTTCCTGAACATGCATGAGCCGGCATACCGTTCAATTCGGAGCACTGAGTGCAGCACCGGACAGCCGCATCTCCAGTGGAAATGTACCCCCAAGGCTTATATATCCACCAAGCGCATGGACGTATCCCGTAATTGTATCGTTGTGTGATCTGCGGGCTGCTATGTGGGGGTTTTGTGAACGATGAAACGGTACGAATGCCTTATCTGTGGCGAGGTCTACGACCCCAAATTGGGCGATTTTGAGGGCGCGATCGAGCCCGGGATCCCGTTTGACGCGCTGCCTGATGCCTGGGTCTGTCCCGAATGCGGTGCACCCAGGGAGGAGTTCATGGAGCTCGAAGATCTCGCGAAAGCGGTGGTGCGCGAAGACAGCCCGGCCACGCCGGTACTGGCCACCAAATTCGCGCTCCTGCGCTCCGGCGCGGCGTCACGTTAAGTTTAAGTAGCCGCAGTATCGAGCATGCTGCACCGTTCCTGAGAGCCGCACGAGATTCCGGGAGCCAGCATCTGGCTGCGGAAAGGGAAAACGAAAGCGAATACCGGCGGATCACGTTCACCGTTCTAACCGCTCCTTGAATTCCATAGATAGTAGTATCCAGAATGATGATCTTCTCTATCACTATCCTATCCGTTATATCCGCTAAGGATTTGGGATTCATTAAATTCTATCAGGTCACTATCTCCTTCTAGAATTACTTTGAGGAGTACAGTTGTACCAACTAACTGCGCATTTTTGCTTCATAGTATAATTCATCCAACTTCTTGAAGTCAACGGTTGTCTTTGGTAAAGATTTCAATAGCGTTCGTAATTCCTCAAGGTCTCTGGACGTGAGCACACCCCGGTTCTTGCCTTTCGTTCTTAAATTTGATTGTCCACTAATTCCTTCCTCCAAATCCACCACCCTCATATACCAGCTCTATCCTCTTCGTCCTGGTCATCGCTGATAGCCCTTATAGTGTAAGATAATAGATAATCCACGTATAATGGTTCTTCTATACCGGTAAGAATAATCTTCGGCTCTTCAGCATTTCGTCACCAGGAGACCTGGCACGAGATAACGTGGTCCATGACGTACCTGTACCACTTGCGAATATCCATCCTATCTATCGGAGACGATGAATATGTCGGATTCTCACAAAACAAAATATCACACTGAGTTGGAGTGAAGCAGACCGGGTAGAGATTTCTTTAGTTCTTGGGCAACCTGGTGCAAGTGCCTGGACACGAGGTCGGCTGCCACGAACATGACTATCATCATCCCGCGACGTGGAGGACGGAAAAGCGCACAAATATATATGCACGAAAAAGATACTGTTTCTAAAAAAAATGGCAAAAACAATAGTGGCGGTGTATAAGGATGGCGTATTCAAGCCACTTCAGAAGATAGACTTCCCTGAGCACAAGCATGTGCACTTAGTGGTTATACCAGAGGAGGATGCGGACCTACTGGAATCACAGCGGAAGGAATTATCTGATATTATTGGTATTGGCGAGAGCGGCGTCCGCGATGTTTCACGCAGACATGACCATTATCTCTATGAGGGATAGATAACGTGCCTTACTTATTCGTTGATACCAGTGCCTGGTACGCACTCCTCGATAAAAGTGATGCCAACCATCATGCTGCAGTAACGTTACAAGACTCGTTAGTTCACCCCATGATTACGAGCAACTACATTGTAGATGAGGTTATTACTTTGGTAAGGAGCCATCTGGGCTATGAGGTCGCTGTCGAGATTGGACATAAACTGTGGGACGAATCCATCGCCAATCTTATACATATAACCCCACAAGATGAGAACAGGGCATGGGAGATATTCGTGAGTTACCATGATAAGTCCTTTAGTTTTACCGACTGTACGAGCTTTGCTTTGATGGAACGACTGGGAGTAACCGAAGCTTTTGCGTTTGATGAACATTTCAAGCAGTATGATGCCTTTATCGTGGTACCACCTGAATAAGGCGTTCCAACGCGGGTGAGGTCAGTAAATAGGGGAATCACGATCCATTCCTGATGACCCCAGACGTGGAGCGCTTCTCCCCGTCTTAAAGAGCGCGTTCTTAATGGAATAGCTCCTGATACTGTTCCTGGATCGCAAGGGCAGATCATCTGACTGTTTAAAACGGTTACTCCCGCAGCTAGACCACCGATATCGCGATTCCCGAGTCGGGATGAAACAGGCCTTGGAGTATCTCGTAACGTTCACGAAGAGAGCAGAAGAATTCAACTGTTCAACCGTTAAAAATATCTCAAAAAGTTCGCAGTAACAGCAATCCAATCTGAAAACCAGCAGGCCGGGTCGTGGTCGAGGATCAATTTGGAAATTATCACCAGCTCGGGACCAATACATCCTACCGTATCTTGCTCCCATGGCCTGGAGATGCTGCGCCATTCTCGTACATCATACTACCGCTATCCCCGTCATCTTTACCACTTCCGCTGTGCAATGTTGACTGCCTTCATGAGCTGATGCTACTGAGCTGAGTCGAAGATAGTAAAACAATACTCACAATACTGCAAAACTGCAAGAACAGAGCAATATCCACCAACGGTCTCTATATATAGACTCACCACAATAAGATTTCGGCGGAAAAATACACCGCTGCGAGACCATTAGTTTCCAGTGGAAATGCACCCCCAAAGCTTATATAGGCAATGTGGCGAATGAATGATGGTGATGAGGTGGACACGCATGAATCTCATGGTGGTGAGCTGCTCATGGTGATGCGGATGCGAGGACAGGAGGATACCGAAGTAGTCTTCGCGCAGGTGCCACTCCTGCGATCACAACTGGACGCATTAAAACGACGCTCCGGCACGATCACCACCAAGGATGCACTCACCGTCGCCGTTCACCATTACCTCCACTGCCCCGCACTCGATGATGATGATACTAACAGCGACGCGGGTACGCGAGCTGAGCGAGACGACGGAGGAGAATACGGTCAAGGAGAAAAGGAGGACTGGTGGTGGACACCAACGCCACCGGTGAAACGTGCAAGATGATCTCAAACTTCGTAACTCAGCTACCTTGTTTACTGTCACGAGCCCTTCTTGTGGGCTCTGACCAGCCTTCCGAGACCCGGAAGGCTCTTGTACCTACAGAATCGAGACACGATGCAAAGAGACCCGAGCTGAAAGATCTGAAAAAAAGTTTCTTTCGTAAAGGTTTCTTTGTCAAAGAAACGTTTTAGGAGGTGATACGATAAAAAATGACAACCAAAAGAAGCATGAAGAAGGACGATAAAGCAGTATCACCGGTCATCGGTGTGATCATGATGATCGCGATCGTCGTGATCATTGCCGCAGTTGTTGCGGCCTTCGCCTACGGGATCATCGGCGGCGTGAATAAAGCGCCCAGTTCCGCAATGGTCGTTGAAGGCGTTAGTGCGGGCGGAACTGTCCCCGTAACGGTATTCCATCACGGCGGTGATACAATCACCGATGCATTTGACTCTGCTGAAAAAACGAATATGACTGATAAGTGGGAGTACCTTGAGATAAGACTAAATGGTGTTGCATGTGGTAGCAACCAGCTAAGTGCATTATCAAAAAACAGTGTAGCTTGGAATAATGCCTCTGCTAATTGGGATGCTCGTTTTGCTCCCGGAGATCAGCTCGATTTGACGTTCGTCAATCTTACAAATGGGGATAGCATTGTTATCCTGCATACGCCCAGTGACAACATCCTGCAGCGGATCACTGTATCGTAGACGTGAAACGAGAGTATAATAAACATGAAAAGGGATACGAGGGTGGCTTTTTTTTAACACCCTCTTTTGATTTTTCCTTTAATTCGAACCGGCGCGAGTATCAGATCAGCAAGACCTGGTGAATATGTTCATGAATCGGCGAATCGCCACCACCTTGGGGTCCCAGCATGGACTTCCGACTGATTTCCGTTCCCGGGCTGCCTTCGCTCGCTTGTTTCCACCACGTTTATGAATGAGCGCGAGCGTGTCGTGCGGTGGTTCAGATCCCGATTCACCGATCGAAAAGCCGCGAAGAGACTGCTTTTTCCGTGCCCGTACCGGGATAGAATAGCGGTGAACGGGTTACAGAACACAACACGTCCGTTCTCCCCGGTCGCTGCGGAGCCGTAATCATGTAGTGGTTTATTCTTGTTTTGTTTTACAGTGCCCCACCACAATATACAGACTGTTCTCAACCGTACACTCAGTAACATCAATGGTATCCACAAAGAGGCCGTTCTCTCGGGTTATGTCATGGGTCATCATCCAGAAGAAAGCATAACTCTCAATAGTATATGGCGGCTTATCAGGCTCGGAAACGTAGACCACTACAGCTATCGTATTTCCCGTGATCTGTAATAGCTCTCTATCAGCTTTATCCTGCAAGAGCTGCAGCTGCTCTGCTATGAACTCGCTTACAGTATCACTATCCCAGCGCTTAGGGTCATAATGCCCGTGAAGCGTTATGGAATGTGTCGCAACGATGCGCCCCGTTTTATCTACTAATACTGCCATCTTCAGGAACGAACAGCGTGAGCAAAAACGCCTCGACTGAAGCTCTCTCAACCCTGTTCAGAAACCACTTTAATTGCTGTGGTTTTAAGCTTTGCGGTTCCGTCCGCTCCGCGCAGACGAGCACCGAGTGACGCTGGTAGTGGACCGTACACGTAAGACTGCCACGTGCCCCTCGCCTCGGTGGCAAACGCTGCGGTTCCCGTGAGGATACCTGTTCCCGGCAGATCGGCCGAAGCAGTGCTTCTTCGTCTTCACTGAACGGAAGATCCGGTACCAGCTAAACTTCGTGGACACGTACAGCCACTATACCAAACGCTTCGAGGACTACGTGAGGTCGCCGCAATTAACGGGAAGGCCGCGAAACGGATTGACAGGAAGTACCTGAACCGCCTGGTGACGGGACTTGAACTTGAAGATCAGAATCCCGAGAAACGCGGCATTGACGAGATCACCCATGAGAAGGAGCATCGTTATTTCACGGTAGTCCGCGACGCGATCTGGATAGCAGACTAGTCGGTCATCTGGGTCGGCGCTCTTTACGCATGCTCCACCACCAGATCACGAGCCGAACACGAGCAGACTCGCGAACGCCGTGCGTGACCGCGTCGAAGCGGATGACCTGTAAGTAACAGTTATATGTGATAGATTTTAGTTACCGGTAAGTAACCAATAGAAGTGCCACTCGTAACACCACCCGGCATCGTCGCCCTGATCGGGCCGCTAGGCTTGGTCGCAACAAGCACGAGCACCTCTTGGAACACCACCTACAGAGATGAAAGACTTTCTAGAGTGAAAAACGTTCTGGTAAACGTGTTATATGGTTAGTGTATAGCTTCTCCGCTTCGCTTAATGCTGTCAAACGTGCGCAACTGTTTGGGTGGGACTAACATGTGCGCGAGCGCAAAGTATATATTGCTGATGGCTAGAATAGTGATACGGAGGTGGAAAGAGATGCTCAAAGATGATCGTGCGGTGAGCCCGATAATCGGCGAGCTGCTGATGATCGTGGTGGTCATTATCATCGCGGCCATGCTCGCAACGTACGCAGCGGGGATACTGCATGCCGCACTCAGGGTGAACTCGGTCAACATCATGATCGAGGGTGCCAAGCCCGGTTCTGATCAGGTCACCATCGTGCATATGGGCGGGGATACGCTCTCCAACGCCTTCCAGCCCACCGACGAGCGCGTCCTGAACGAGACGGTCTGTGAGAACCTCGAGATTCGGATCAACGGCGCGATCTACGCGGGTAACGCGACCCTGAACCGCGGGTCGATCTCGAAGCCTGATTTTGAGATCGCCGATGAGCTCGAATTACTCCTCGCACCGGGCGCTGAGCTCAAAAGCGGAGATCGTATCAGCGTCGTCTCCGTCTCCGGCGGCCAGGTGCTCCAGTGGACGGTCGTCGTGTGAACTATTCTAACCGTACTTAATAACCGGATCTGCTGGAGGTGCTGACTGAGCGACCGACAGCGACCGATGACCTTTATTTCTATCGCTTGATGCCTATGCCGGGAAGAACAGCAGCATACCGCCGCTTACACGCCTCTACGGCTTCCAAACCGTGAGCCCTGCCACTCTTTCGAAATCGGGATCGTTCGTGGCGATGTTCGTCAAACCGTGCCTGCTCATTATAGCTACGTGAACCGCATCAGTGACCATCAAGTTATAGCTCTTCGATATCTTAACAAAGTCAGGGAACAGAGATCGATTCTCCAAAACGACGAGATGAGAATGTTCAAGGAGATCCCTCTCGGCCCATACAACCTCGAGCTGCGAAATCACCTCGGGATTCTTTTTTATATATACAATCGCTTCCCTTGCACTCTTTGTATAGTTCTTCGCTACTTCCGCAATCATCAATTTATGCAAAACCTCATCTAACACAAAATCCGAGGTGTAACCATACACGTCCCCCTCATCTATACGGATCAATAAATCCCGACACGAAGCACCATAAACGGGATGCTTAAAGGCGGAATAGAGGTGTATGTTAGCATCCACATAGATTCCTGCGCCTGATTTTATACCGACAAAGCTCAATCCCATAGCTCCAGCTCAATCACTTCGTCTGCAAGCTCTTTTTCAAGCTGTAGCTTCCCATGAAAATCTTGTAATGAACCCCGCTTAAGTTCAAGCTCTACTTCTTCTCCTTCCTTCAAATCCACCGCTTCCAGCGGCTTTAAGACCTCACCCTCATACCGCGCCTTCACTTTGAGCACCATACAGCACAGCCACCACTGAAAGATTGTGATTGGATACTTATATAACTTGTATCCTGATAATTCCTTGGGCGTGCGGAGAGGGCGCTCCTCCAGAAAAGCAATCCTGAGACCGATTCCGCGTGGTTGAAATACGATTGTGATGAAAGCGTGTGTAGCGTTATAATCCTACCAAACTAACTACATTCACTGCATGTTCAAACGTTAGGAGGAAGTACAGAAGCACTGCAGAAGTGAGCGCTAAAAAGAATATGGGGGAAAATGAAAAGACTGGTAGTGATGATGCTAAAGACCACTTGGTTACTTTTTGCTATAAAAGAGCTTGATATATCCCTCAATGGTGAGATCTGCCTTGACAATGAGTTTCTTCAAAAGACCGGGACCGAGGGTTTTATTCTTATGTACCGGTATTGATACGTGGACATCACTCCCTTCTTTGATCAGAATGTAGTGACTCCCTTCAATATGATTCAGCTTCCAACCAGCTCGTTTGAACGCAGCAACATGCTTCTCATCGCTCGCCCGGGGAAGCTTAGACATACGCGGTGCCCGTAAGATCCAATGAAATATCCAGCTTCTGATAAAACGCGGGGACTTTCAACTGCTCGCCAGCTAGCTTGAGTCGCGATTTCAAACAGCCCACGATTGCTTCACTGATGTTCTCGATCGCTTCCTGCACCGTTTCGCCTTCAGAGAGACACCCGGGGAGGTCGGTACATTCCGCAACATACCGCCCCTCCTCGTCGCGTTCAAGGGTGATGTTAAATTTCATAGCCCGTGAAATCCACTAGTGACTGTATGCTTATAAAGTTGCTGATTACAGGGGCTATCCGTGACATGACGAGGTTGATCCCGCTTATGAATTGCTCAGTGAGCCCTTTACCGACCACCAGAGGGTCATCCCCCCAAATCGGTACGTTTAAGTTGGATGAGACATATACTGTTTTTGAGGGCGGATAAGACTGATTCGAACACAATAACTTATCCGCTCTCAATATACTAATTCCTTTCGGTCTGGTTAACCCAACAAAGCTCACTGCTGGCACAATTTTGTAAATGCACGCGAGCCTTACTCATGTACTGATCTATTTTTGTTTTTATTCTTATTTTTATAGTGCCCCACCACAATATACAGACTGTGCTCAACCTCACACTCAGTAACAAGAATGGTATCCACGAATAGTCCGTTCTCCCGGGTTATGTCATGATTCATCATCCAGAAGAACGCATAACTCTCTACAGTATGTGGCGGCTTATCAGGCTCGGAAACGTAGACAACTACCTCTATCTTATCTCCATCAATCTGTAATAGCTCTATATCAGCTTTATCCTCCAAGAGCTGCATCTTCTCTGCTATGAACTCGCTTACAGTATCACTATCCCAGCGCTCAGGGTCATAATGCCCGTGGAGCGTTATGGCATGTGTCGCGACGATGCGCCCCGTTTTATCTACTAATACTGCCATGTCTCTACTGTTGGTTCTTCTCCAACTTCAGGTTAAGAACGAACAGCGGCGATATAGTATGAACGAGACCCGCTATTGTGGGCAAAAATGCCTCGAATAAAGCGCTCGCACCTGTTCAAAACACTCTTTAGTTTCTGTGGGTTTAAGCTTTGCGGGTCCGCTCCGCTCCACGAAGACAAGAACCGTGTGACGCTGGTTTTGGATACTTACCACTCAATTTCATACGGCTTTTCTCCCAGGACTTCAACAAATTGTTTGGGTGTATGGTATTCTTCGAACGACTGGAAGTCAGTATCAAAAGCGACTATCTTCAAATTGAACGCTTTAGCAGTCGCTAGATGTTCCAAATCCTTATCTTTGATTATTCCCTTCCAGTTCCCAATTTCGCCTGCGTAATCCTGTCGCTGCTTAACTTCACAGATTCTTCTGAGTTGAGACTCAATGAGATACGCAAAATGTCTGCCTTCCTTCGCCCGAAGTAATTAACAACTTCTTTAATGACTTTCTCATTGATTACCGCTTTGACCGTACCACGAGCTATTCCATCGTAAATTAAGGCGGAGTTGGATTCCGCAAACTCGAGACCGTAAATGAATACAGAGCTATCAACGAAGACTCTCAAGTTTAGCCCTCTTAATCTCTTCGGCAACTTCCACGTGCGATGGTTTGCGCTCAGCTAGCTGCGCTCTCAGTGATTTTACCAACTCCAGTTCGCTGAGTAATCCCATCTCAATGCCGAAATTTACCAGAGCTACCCGAATTGCTTCGCTTTTTGTCTCCGCTATCCCGTACTCCACCATTTTATTGAGTATCTCTTCGGGTATCCCACGGAACGTTACGGTTACAGAACTCATTTTTCTTGGTGCACCACTACTAATAAGGTAGTATCTACGGCATATAAATCGTTATCGGTGTCTGGGGGCGGGAACCTGTAGTCATTCTTGTCGTATCCTATCATTCGGAGATACGCTGAATACCCACGCGATCACAAGCCCGATTTCACGGCGTGCGATGAATTGCCGCTCCAGCTCAATCAGCCGCTCCGGACACATGACCGTGTTAGCGTCGAAGCGGAGGACTCTGTAAGTAATATTTATATATAATAGGTTTTAGTTACATGTAAGTAACCTTTAAATAGTGGTGTTTATAGGTACCGATCATAAAAGGGGAAAAAAGGGAAAGGAACACTGAGCTCTGCAACTGCTATTGCTGATGTAAAACCCTCATTACCCTCCTGTAAACTCTTGATGACTGATTTGGATGTTTCAGCCTGTACAGTCCTCAGAACATCCACAAAGATCGACGTGTCCAGGAACAGTCTCATACCCGTTCTGTTCGTCTCAGTTTTCTTGCGAATTCCACACCATCCACATCGTATCCCCAAGCACCCGCAACTGATTCTACAACGTCCTCTTCAGGCTTCCTCGTCTCCCTCACCATATCCAATATCGAATGGAGGTTTTTATCCAATTCGATTAACATCCTTTCAATTCAGGAATATTCATGTGTCCCGTTCACCGCCTATCCTATACCTCAATACTCCGGCCATCGGTTGATTTCAAATAATCTCGATAATCCTTAACTGTTAGGTGACGCTCTTCCGATATCAGCCCGCCAATCATTCGTAATTGTTCCTCTAGCGCCTTTACAACCTTCTCGCTTACCATCTCCTTTCTCAGGCTCACTCCAGTGCCCCTTCTCGCTCAACTACACCCACTAATTTGTCTAATACCTCATACAACTCTTCTATTCCCCGCAAACCCCTCTGGATCGCGTTCAAATCCAGCTGATTATATCTATGCACAATTGCATTCCTCAGACCATTGAATCTCCTGAGTAGCTCTCCTTCCCGCTCTACCAGCATCTGCTCGTTCTCGAGCTTCTCGATGTTCGTGTAATCATCTTCAACGGTCAGTCCTAAGTCCCTCGTTGCCATCGCAACCACGTCCATCACCACATCTACGCAAACCTCTAACGCATACAACAACGCCCGTCTCGTAACATCGTCCTGTAATGCAGATGCATTCGCTTGTATGAATTTCAGCTCACCTTCAAATACTTCCAATTTCTCGAAGTATCTTCTCTTTCTCATGCAACCATCGCCTCCTGTACCGCTTCCTTTCCGCAAAAGTAGTAAATTCGTTCGCTATAATCCTGTGCTCTACATCCTGCCACAATTTCCTAAAAAAGTGGAAATATTCCGATAAGTCAAGTTCATTGCCAACTACTACTTCATGAGTTCTTATAACTTCCTGTTTTATGTACAGTGGCAAGTTCTCAAACACTTTGATGTCGTATTTCCCACCAAGTTTATCGTAAATGGCGTCAAGAATGCCATCCAAGGGCTTGATTATACAAACGTCAATATCGCTTCTCTTCGTCTGCTCCCCTTCAGCATAAGAGCCAAAAAGCACTATCCCCCTGCACCCCGCATCAAACTCCTCGAAATCTGCTTTTACACGCTCGAGCATCGCCCGCTTGTTCGTAGATGTGAGGGCCATTTCATTACTGATGTCGTGTGTATCAGGAGGCTCTACCATGTGTGATACTCCACCCGCGACCGATTCCGGTCTGCTGCGTAGGGTTGGTTACCGTGTGGCTAAATGATCTTCTTCTCCCCGCCCCATTACCAATAAGTAAGTGCAGAGTCTATTTAACTATATTCCAAGCTAGGGCTACCTTTCGGACAAGGGAGAATCCTTTCCCGCGTGTTTTGAGAGTTCTGTTTATCTAGTATAGCAGAGCTGAACGCTTCACCACGTCCAATAACGATCCACTGATACTTCACATACCGAGCGCCGTTCTTTTCCCGCTGGTTCGGAGCTACTCTCCGTGTTAGCCAAACAACAAACTTTTTTGTTACATGTGAATGATTTTCTTGACGGGGCTCACGAAGTTACCGGGCTGCAAATGGTGGTGCGTGCATTTACACCAAGAAACGCCTTATGAGCGCCTGGAACAGACGGTTGCGATCATTAATAACCTATCGGTAAGCTCGCTCTCACCGCAGCATGATCTTACCGCTGCTCGCGCCGTTCTCGTTCCCGTTCTCGTTCCCGTTCCTGTTCACGCAGCTTGCGCTCCGCGCTCCTCAGGATGCCGCGCAGCGTACGCACCTCGCGCGCGGTTAGCACCGCCCGGCCCAGGAGCCGCCGGAGCATGAGCATGGTCCGCGCCCGCTTGTGCGCGCGATACTCGATCTCCTCCAGGAACCTGCTGAGATGCTCAAACAGTCGCTCCTTGTCCGCTACCGCTGCCAGTGCCGGTTGCTGCTGCTCCAGACTACTTCCCTGCTCGCACTTCTGCTGCTCCTGCCCCTCGTACAGTTCGTACAGCACGATCGCGACAGCATGCGAGAGATTCAGCACGGGATACGCCGTACTCGTCGGTATGGAGACCAGGAGATCGCAGTGCACCAGCTCATCGTTCAGGAGCCCTCTATCCTCAGGCCCGAAGAGCAGCGCGAGCAACCCGCCTCCAGCTCCTCCGTCCGCCAGCGTCGCAACCAGCTCACGGGGCGAGAACAGCGGCTTGCGTAGATGTCTGCTTGCCGAGATACCGGTCTTCGCCGTCGTGCCCACCACGAGGTTCGTGCCCGCAATCGCATCATCCAGACTGCTCACCACGGTGCTTGCCCTGAGCACGTCATCGGCATGCGAGGCGACCCAGAACATCTTCTCATCGAACGCCGGCGGGTTCACCAGATACAGCTCACTGAACCCGAAATTCTTCAGCACACGCGCCACCGCACCGATATTCTCCGCCAGCTTCGGCTCCACCAGGATCACACGCACGTCCATAGAATAAGCGCTCCTCTTTTACGCTCGCCAGGCTAGCTAATCTATTAAAATAACATCATAGCTGAAAAACGCTAAAAAAAAACACGACGGGCGTTAAGTTAACAAACGTCTATCTTAAAGGGCCGTCCCCCTAACCACCATGGAGCGAATAGCACTCAAAATCGGGTACCTCGGCACGCACTATCACGGGTTTCAGGTGCAGCCGCAGTCGGCCGTACCGACGATCGAGGGCGCGCTCTTCGAGGCTCTGACCGCGCTTCAGATCATTGAAGATCGCGCAATCGCGAACTATGCCGCAGCCGGACGGACGGACAAGGGCGTGCACGCTTTCGCGCAGGTCCTCTCCTTCGATACCGCGCAGCGCAACCTCAGCCCGCGCATGATCAACAGCATGCTGCCCAGAGATATCTGGGTCTTCGGGCTCGCAAAGCCGTCCACTCCATCGTTTAACGCACGCAAAGACGCACTCAGCCGCACGTATCGCTATTACCTTTACGCGCCGCCGAACACGGACCTGGATGTCGCGCGCATACAGGACGCTGCGGCGCGCTTTATCGGCACGCACGACTTCTCTAATTTCGCGCAGGCGCCCGGGCATCACGAGCAGGAAGCCGAACATTTTTCGCCCATCCGCGAGATAACGCGGCTCGAGATTTCACATGACGCTAACAGCTCGTTCATTACCATTGAGATCGCGGCCAACAGCTTCCTCCGCAAGATGGTGCGGAAGATCGTTACCGCACTGACACTGGTCGGACGCGGGAGTAGAGCCTGTGAATGGGTGGACGCGCTGCTGGAACGCGAAATAACCGAAGCGATCGAGCCTGCACCGCCCTACGGGCTCGTACTCGCAAACGTTACCTATCCGGAGATCAGCTTCGTGGAGGACGAGTACGCAAAGCGGCATATCGTCGCTCGACTCACCGAGGCGCTCCTCATGCACGCATCCACCGCCGCGGTACTGGAGCGCATGATACGTGAATACGCACCCGGGACATCGTGAATATCACGTCACGGGCGGAACAGGGAATAGCAGCGCGCGTGACGGGTGTGCGTCTGGTTAAGGGGCGTTGATTGCGCTTCGATCACGTCTGCTCACTGCAGCTTAATAGCCGGTATCCACCCCTCGTGCCGCTTGCCGTTGCTGTCCACGAACTCCTCGCAGGTTATGATACCACCCGTTGCGTTGTATTCATGCCGATGGATAAGCTGCGGATATGAGCCCGTAACGATTGTATAGATGTAGCTAGAAGAGGCCCGACTCCTCGTATCAACGCTCCCCTCCCTGATCTGCCCACAGTCGTATCGCAGGTATCCAGTTATCGTACCTGCGACCATTCGCATCCGTGAACCCAGTGCAAGTTATCCAGCCGTTATCGGTGAGTAGTGTGCTATTATGGATGATCTGCGGATACGAACTCGTGCGAATGGTGTAGTTATAGGTCATGCCCGCGTAGATCGTGAACGAGGTGTCGAATGAGCGGTTATACCAGTCACCCACGTAGCCGTTCCACGTCTTCTCAGCGATTACTTCCGAGCCTCTCCAAAGTTTAACATATTCGGTATGCCCGCCGGTGCCGTTGCAGGGGTACGTGTAAAGTGTGGATACCGTGACCGTTTGCGTTAGCTTAATTGTACCAGTATGTAATCCCGCGAGGCTCGGATAGTCGCCCTTCCCCGTATCAAATAGGTGCTGTGCCACTATCGTTACTAATGGGTGGTAATCCTTGTTCGTGCCGCCGGGGATATCATACGGCGTATCACCGAGCCCATCGCCATCTGCATCGGTGCCGTTATAATCGCTCCAGTAATTGCCGCCCAAATAGGGACCGCCGAGTATGTTCCTGCCCTCGGTCTGCGTGATGTTCCAGACGTTGGTGCCATCGTCCCTGGCGTTATTCGTGTTGTTGAAGTAGTTATTATAAATGCGGTTGTTGTTTGAAGAAGACCGGTAAATGCCGCAGTTAGTATTTGAGGTGGCGGTGTTGCCTGTCAGAATATTGTAGTTGCTTGAAGCATACAGCCCAATGCCGTCGTCGTTGTTCGTGACAATGTTGTCAGTCAGAATATTGTAGTTGCTCGAATAGCCCAGCCCAATACCGTCGTCATTGTTCGAGGCCGTGTTGCCCATCAAGTTGTTGTTGCTCGAATAAGATAGCTTAATGCCGTCGTAAATGTTCGAGTTGACTGTGTTGTTCGTCAGGTTGTTGTTGCTCGAAGAATACAGGCGAATGCCATAGTAATTGTTCTGGACAGTGTTGTTGGTAAGAGAGTTATTGTAGCACGAAGAAGAAAGATAAATACCGTGGTAATTGCCTGACACAGTGTTATCTGCAACTTCACCGTACTTAGCACCTGAAAGATACACGCCCGCCTTTGGGTATTTTGCATTCTTTGTCGTGAATCCACGGATGACGACATTATCTGCTGTTACCTCAAACACGTGATCGTTTGCATTTGCTGCTTGCACAAGACAAAGGGCAGAACCGTTCTCTGACCGAATCGTAAGATTATTCACGGTTACATCTACGTTTTCGGTGTACGTGCCATCACGCACGATGATCGTGTCTCCGTCCCATGCGGCAACTACTGCTTCTCGAATTGTTGTAAAATTGTCTGGTACATAACTTACAGCGCTACCTGACGATGCATGTATAACAACTCGATCTTCACTTGTGGTACCAAAAGTGTCTGTTACACGTAATCTGATGCTTACTGTTCCTGGGATTGCATACCATGTTGCGAGAGTGTCGTTAATAACAGGTGTGGTGGATGCGGTTATTGCTGTCCAACTCGTCGGATAAATCCCCACACCGTACTCCACCGTGTAATTCTGGAAATGTGCGCCTGCAGCAGTGCCGATAATGCCAATACTACCGCGAACCTTTGCATCATCCAGTGACGGATCTAACGTTGCTATGGGTATCGAGTTGATTTGAAGCGCTTTGTAAGCGTTTATCCTGCCAATACCTATATACTCGGAAGCGGTTACGGGATCTGTGGTACTGTGCAGGATTGAGGTTACCTCGTCCGGTGTAAAACTCGGGTTCTTTGAGAGAATAAGTCCTGCCAAACCTGCAACGTACGGGGTTGACATCGAGGTTCCGCACAGTACCTCATACGCGTCATCGAAATAGGTGCTGAGTATGTCAAAACCGGGCGCAGCAACATCTACCCATGAGCCATAACTCGTAAAATCCGTTTTCCCGTCACTTTGATTGGTGGCTGCAACCGCAATAACGTCATCATAACCCGCGGGATACGTGATACTGTCTGAATTATCATTTCCCGCCGCAGCCACGAATACAATGCCGTTTGTAGAAGCATCGCCTAGTTCATATTCGAGCCCATTCGCAGTTGCGTAAGTTATTGCATCCTGGAGTACGTTTGAAACAGCAGGAGCATAAAAACTCATACTGATAACATCCGCGCCGTTGTCCGTTGCGTATACTATCGCAGCAGCTATATCAAGATCCTCTAAATACGCAGTAGTACCTGCGCGGTAGCCAGCACGAACAGTCATAATCGAGCAATTCCAGGCCATGCCCGCGACGCCAATGCCATTGTCAGTTACCGCGCCCGCTATCCCTGCACAATGCGTGCCATGGCCATCAAAATCCATGGGATCATTATCTCTGTCAGAACAATCAACATCATCACATGACAAATCGTCTGTATCAACGAAATCCCAGCCCCTAATATCGTCAATAAAACCGTTGCCATCGTCATCTATCCCGTTTACAGGTAGTTCGCCCTGATTTGTCCATATATTTGCCGCAAGGTCAGGATGATTCCAGTCAACACCGGTATCAATAATCGCAATAACAACGTCGTTATTTCCCCGTGTAATGTTCCATGCCTGCTCTGACCACATAAGCTGGTGTGCCCACTGACCAGGATAAACAGGGTCATTCGGGATGGCACTCGCCTTTCTGATATAATTTGGCTCGGCATATTCAACATTCCGGTCCTTCTGATACTCAGTAATAATCGAGAGAATATCAGCGTCTTGCGGAAAAGTGAGTACGTAAATAGTGGTAAGATCCGGGATTTCTGCCGAAACGTACTTTTCTGCGGATTCAAACACGTTTGTCTGTTCCATAACGTTATAGCGCGTGTTCAGTGCATCTAGTGATCTAATCCCTGTGGTAACGATCCCATCCGATTGTTGTGTGATCGTGAATCGTACATGCTGCTTGAATTTAACAATTACCTCGCCAGGCACGAATTCAGACGCTTCTGAAATAGTGGCTGTAGCATAGCTAACAGAAGGCGCTGGCGCAATAACAGATGAATGAGCCCTATCTACTGTCCGGGGAATTCGCGTCGGGGCTTCAGGCACGCCTGATGCGGATAGTTCCGCGCTTTCAAAATCCGGTGCGGCCAGCGCAGCGAATACACTCGTGAAAAGCAGCACAACTGCAAATAACCCCCACACCACCTTGCCTTTCTTCGACCATGATGCAGTCATCTTCATCCCTTGTAACCCCCGACGTCGCTACCACCATAACAGAGCAGCACGAGTTGTTTGATTAATCACAGTGAATGAAGTGGACGAGTAGTATATAAGTACGGTGAGATGCTCGGATAGTTGGTAACGCTCAGAGAAAAGACGTATTGGTTACCCGTTGGTGACAAACCAGAGCCGGGAATCCAATCGGTCTATGGTACGGAGAAGCGAGGCGAGCTAAGCGCGGAAGAGCAGAATAACCAGGATACCCCAAAAAACACTCCTTTTTTCCTAAACGGTACATAACCACCTGCTGCTCCGCAAAAAGGGAATAGAGGGCGTGATAGCTTAGTTCAGTAGTTATTACCCGTGAATTCGGGTGAACGTCCAGCGGTAAGCACGCTGAAAAAAACCGTTCTAGCGGTCAGAAAAAGTTTAAATACTTCGCTTTTGTACTGCTATAACGCGGAGTAAGTGCGTTACAAATGGTGAGTAAAGAGCGCGTCGCGCAGCAGCAGAAAGAGCGGATGAAGAAGCTCCTTGAGAGCGCGCTCATGGCGCTCGGGTTCTTTATACTCTTCGGGATTATCATCATTCCCGGCCTACGCGAAGGGCTCGGAAGCGCGCTGGGTGTCGTGCTCGATCCGCTCGCGGACGCAGTTGGCGTGAATCATTTCCTCATTACGATCCTCATTCTCTCGGTCATTACCGGCATGTATACGACCGTGGTCCAGAAGTATACGATGAACTGGGACCTGATGGCGAAGTCGAAGGAATATCAGAAGCAGGTTCGGGAGCTGCAGAAAGAGCTGCTGGAGGCGAAACGAACGAACAACAAGACCCTCATGAAGAAGCTGGAGAAGAAGAAGGAGGAGATCATGCGCAAACAGACGCAGTTCTCCGGCGAGATGTTCCGGCAGCAGATGAAGCCCATGGCGTACATCGGGATCATCACCATCCCTATCTTCATGTGGATCTGGCGCTACGTTGATATCGCATCCATCGGCTCCGTGCTCTTCCCGCTCATGGGCGAGAAGGAGCTTGCCGCACGCTTCGTCCTCGGACTACCCTACTGGGTGTTCTGGTACATGGTCTGCTCCATTCCCATCGCACAGGTCATTCGGAAAGCCATCGGGCTCCAGAGCGGTATGTGAACGAACGAAAGAAAGAACGAACGAACGCGAATCAAAATCAAAAACCCCCCTGGTATCGAACGCAGGCAGGTGCGTTACTAAAATGAAAGAAAAAGTTGCGGAGATAATGACCCGGGACGTGATCACGGTACAGGAGGACGATTCGGTGCGCGAGGTCGCCCAGGTCTTCAAGACGAAAAAGGTCGCGGGCGCGCCGGTGCTGAACGAGCGCAAGGAGCTCGTGGGCGTCGTGAGTGAAGCGGACATCTTGAAGCTCCTCGATACCTACCGCTGGTACACCCCCATCCTCACCACGCTTGACATCTTGCAGCTCCATCAGAAAGAGCCCCAGGACATCCAGCAGGATATCGAGAACGCCGGTGCGACCCGTATCCGAGAGATCATGTCGAAGGCGCCCGAGACGGTCTCGCCGGATACTCTGATCGATGACGCGGCACAGATCATGTACCTTACCGGCTTCAATCGCTTGCCCGTGCTCGACGAGACCGGCGCACTGGTCGGCATTGTTACGCGCGCCGATATACTCGCATCGCTCTACGAGCAGGTGGAGGTGGAATAACGAACGCAATGGCATCCAAAGCAGCCAAAACAGTTCACGAGCTCATGACCACCGCGGTCATCGCATTCCGGCCCGAGGATACCATACGGCACGTCGCGAGGACGCTCCACATGCATCATATCAGCGGCGCACCGGTGATCGATGAAGACCGGAACGTGGTCGGCGTGATCAGTGAAGCGGACATCATGAAACTAACCGCATCCGTGCCGTTCCCCGATATTGACCCGCTCAACCCCTTCCCCGTCTTCTCGCTCACTGCCTACATGAGCAAGGTGAAGCGAATCCCTGAGGAGATCAATGCGCTCTTCGAGGGGCTCGTGAAGGACGTGATGACGCGAAAGCCTGTCACTATCACGTCTGAAGCATCCATCTCGGACGCCGCACGTATCATGCATAAACACGATTTCAACCGCATACCGGTGGTCGATGATGCGGGGAAGCTCGTCGGGGTCATCGCGCGTGACGATCTCATCAGCGTCTTTGCACCATAACGCTCGCGTATACGGAGCGGGTACCGGGAAAAGGCTCTGAGACCTTACCGATAGCGGATGGAGAACTCCTTGAACTCGCCCGTGTACTCCTCCCAGGTAACCTCGACCGAGGAGACTTTTGCGTCCGGCGTGCCGTAATGACAGAAGTCTATCAGCTCTTCCACTTTCACCTCATCGCCCTCAAAGATCGCTTCCACACGGCCATCAGCGAGGTTGCGAACCCAGCCCTTTACACCGCGCAATGACGCTTCCTCTCTGGTCGCGTAGCGAAAATAAACACCCTGTACACGCCCGGAGACCACCACGTGCGCCCTTACCACTCCTTCCATCGCTCACCAATGTGCTCGCCTTACTGCTCTCAACCAAGATCGTTATCCTTTAAATCCCTTACCGCACCTACCTCATTCGTAATGGAGCGGAGGACAATCAAGGTCATCCCCAATTCACCAGCAGATGAGGTCATCGAGGCCGAACCGCTCATCGTGCGGGTAAAGGCGCCGCCCACAAAAGGCAAGGCTAATAAAGCGGTCATTAATCTGCTCGCTCACCACTTCAACGCTAACGTGCGGATCGTTGCCGGTGCGACGAGCAGGAAGAAGGTTGTGGAGATCGAGCGAAAGGACTGAACGCGCGCAAAGAGCTCGTTCATTATGACACTGTTCTGTACGCGCCGCGTGCCTTCGCCGACTCGATCAACCGCCGGTAGCAGCCGCTGCGCTCCAGCGTCGTTGCATCGCCGATACAAACCAGTTTCCGTTTCGCACGCGTAATAGAGACGTTAAGCCGTCGCAGATCACTGAGAAAGCCGAGCTCTCCCCGTTCGTTGCTGCGCACAAAGGAGACGATAACCGCCTCCTTCTCCCTGCCCTGGAACCCGTCAACGGTCTTTATCTCCAGCCCGTCGACCCTGAGCTGTGATTTCATGAGCGAGACCTGATCGTCATAGGGCGAGATGATCGCGATCTCCTCGGGCGATAGGCCAAGATCTATCAGATGTTCCGCAATGCCTCGCACCAATCGCGCCTCGCCGGGATTCTCCTTCGAGGTCGAGCCAGGCCGTGTTCGTTCTTTATACCGGTCATGGCCCTGGGTGTCCAGGAACAGGAATGGTATGAGATCATCAGCCTCAAGGATCGTGTCCTTTGATGCCGGGATGAGCGCTCGCAACGTGCGCCCTCGCACCGCATCAAAAGCGCGAAGTTTGCCCTGGTAAAATTCCTGATTCGGGAAGGCCTGGATCTCCTCGTTCATCCGGTACTGAATCTCGAGCATCGCCCGTATCCGGTCGCCATAGGCCTGCAACAACCGCTCGAATAAGCTCCTGCTCAGGCTGTCCCGCGCTGCTGCTTCGTTCAGGACCGTCGGGGGCAGCTGCTTGTGGTCGCCTGCCATGATGAACCGCTTCGCCTTCAGCACGGGGATCAACGCCGAGGGCTCGGTAGATTGCGTCGCCTCGTCAATGACCGCGACATCGAACTTCACACCCCTGAGTATCTCCGAGCCCGCCGTGCTGTTCGTCGCGCACACCACGTCCGCATCCCTGATGACCCGGTTGATCGCGAGCTCTTCCAGGTCGCGCGCCATGGCGAATAGTTTATCTATCTGCTGCTTCACCTTCAGCCACTTCTGCATCCCTTTCAGTTTCGCCACGGGTATTCCGCGCACCGATCGCCCCTGCCGTGCAAGCTCTATGATCGCCTCGTTGCTCAGGCCGCGGCGCCAGCGCAGCTCGGGTACAACACCCCCGTCCGTGTTCGCTTTCAACGCCATCGCACGCTCCCGCAGCTCCTGTGCCTGCTTATAATCAGGATCGTCCTGCACCCGATAATCCAAACTCCGCTCACGCAATGACGGGATGACACGTGCAGGATGGCCGACGCGAACAACGTTTACACCAGCTTTATCCAGCCGCTCTACCAGGTTGTCAACCGCGATATTCGAGTCCGCAGCAGCCAGAATCCGTTCGCCACGACTGATCAGTTGTAAAACCACTTCGATACAGGTAATCGTCTTGCCCGTGCCCGGTGGCCCATGAATGAGGAAGAAATCACGTGCCGCCAGGCACTGCAGCACTGCTGCTGCTTGACTCTCGTTCAATTGCTCGTTGTAGAACGTAATTGCGGTAATCGGTGCGAAGTGCGGTGACGCGAGCCCCAGCAGCGTCTCCTTACGCGCGCGTGGCAGACGTTTGAAGCGCTGCAACGCCTCAAACATCCGGTGAAAGGTGAGGTCATTGACAAAGAGATCTATTCTGAGGTCCTTGCGATATACAAAGCCCGGCGGCGGCTCGTCGAACGCAACGGTAATCGCGTGCGCGGTCTTCTCTGCTACGGTCCCCGTCGGATTATCCTCATCCCACGGATGGCCGTCCGCAGAGCTCACCAGCACGAGGTCGCCAACCTCGATCTCGCTCTCCGGTAACAGCTGCCCGGTAACCTGCTTTCTGAACCGCACCAGATGCTTACCGCCCAGGCCCAGATCCTGCGATTTGCCCCGCAGCTCCAGGAACGCCCGGCCTTTTGACTCGCGCTCACGTCCGCTCAATCGCCGCATCTCCTGCTCGTGCTGCCGCATCTGCTCCACCCGCTCTAGCTCTACCAGTTCGGTGAAATGCCGGACATATTCAGACTCGTTCATCACGGCTCGCTGCCTCTACTGCGTAGTACGTATGTAAGCACTGGTGGCAAATATCTTCACGCCCAGCTCCGTGCGCACGTTCCAGACAGAGCACGAGGCTCCTCGATGTGCCTGTATGCATGCATGACGGCAGACCCGTGGGCAGGCAGACAGGCAGGCAGGCAAGCGAAAGAGAGAAATACCTTTACCACGTAGTATACCGTACCAATGACCCGAAGATATGTATATGGTTGGATCATGGCAGGCCTGCTGCTCGCGCTACTTTTCACCATCGGATGCGTGGAGCAGGCACCGGCGCCGGGTGGCGACGATGGGTCTGAACCGACCTTCACGCTCGAAGAGGTCGCGCGCCACAATACAGCTCAGGATTGCTGGATCGTCGTCCATGGGGAGGTCTATAACGTTACGGGCATACCGTGCCACGGTGGCAGTTTTGGCAGTACGATACTCCAGCGTTGCGGCACGGATAGCACCGCATTGTGGGACGAGAAACCCGGCACGGGCGAACCGCATTCAGAGAACGCGCAATCCATTCTGGACCCTTATTACCTCGGCGTGGTTGCTCAGTGAGGGACCTTGAACGTGAGGAGATACGGCGGTCGAGCACGTTTACAGGCATATCGCTGTCCATCCACGAAAATCCAGCTCATGAATCACTGCTTGCTTGTCTGTTGCGACGAAACAATCGGCCCAGAGTTCGTGATATCCTCGATTTCGCTTTGTATTCACAAACATCGCGAACGTTAAGAGTAAAGGCGCAGAAAGGTGTTTAATCAACGCCTCAATAAGCAGTAACAGCGTGGTCATAGCATTCGATCAGCTACAATACCTGCACTGTATTTATATACTGACTGTACAATCATAAGAGCAAGGTGAAAGAAATGACTGGAGAGAAGAAGGTATATAAGTGCAAGTATTGCGGCGCGGAATTTGACAAGCCATTACTCTTGGCACATCATGTGAGAGCAAAGCATAAGCGCGCGAAGAAGCGGGAGAAGAAAGGGGTCGAGGTCGAAAAGCGAACAGATCAGATGAACAAGGCCGTTGAGGCGATAGGTATCCTGAAAGGGCTCCAGGTATCCCCTTCACTGAGCGCGGAAGAGAAGAAAATACTGGGTGACGTTTCAAAACGGATCGAGGACGTATTGCTCTATCTTCAGAAAGTAACGTAGAGAGACGTAGCGGAAGCAAGCGGGACACTGAAGTTATCGCTTTTGCGTGACGCGTAACCGCAACGCAGACTGGATAGGATAGTGCTGGGCTGCGGGATGAAGAAGAGAAACAACAGGTAGACCGCTGAGTGAGGCACTATCCCCACGTATTCTAACGCCGTTGGCGCGGAAGGGCCCTGTTCCGCCACGTAGTAAATAAGTAAGCAAGCAAGTAAGTAACGAACAACGGAACCCTTAATTTTCGGGTACCTTTATTGTACCTGCGGAGCGAAATGGGGTGGTGGAAAGATGGTTGAACAAAACCCAAAAGTCCCGTTCACTGCGGAGAACGTTGCGAAGTGCATCTGCGCACAGTGCCCGGTGCAGACCGGAAGCGCATGCGTGAAGGAGAAGCGGGCGACGGCAAAGGGGGCACGAGGTAGCGGCGCGATGCCGAAGCCGGAAGATGTTCCCGGCCTCTATTGCGCAACGGGTACTGCGGCCTGCAAAGACCTTAATACCCGTCAGATGTGCATCTGCGGCGATTGCCCGATCTGGAAAGAGTACCGGTTAGTGAGCGGCAAACCGCTGGGCTATTTCTGCCGTGACGGCAAAGCACGCTAAGCATACGCATAGCATAACTGAGCGAGCGGACTCAAGATGGTCGAAGATAGCGTGGAAAATCGGGAGAAGTGCATCTGCGCGAGCTGCCCGAGTTATCCGCACACGTGCCAGGGCGAGGTACTGTATTGCGCGCTGGGCGCGAGCAATTGCGATATCCCGGTGAAGGGCTGTAGCTGCCCGCTCTGCCCCGTGTATGCTGAGAACGAGCTGCAGAGCATCTACTACTGTGATAAACAAGCGGTTGGTGATAGTGGCATACGCATGCGCAAGCGGCGAGCGGACGAGGATGCTGGGTTTTACCAGACCATGGTGGACATCAAGGAGATGGCCGCGACGGGCACGAGCGTGGTGCGGTCCATGGGCTCCCTGAAAGAACTGCCATACTCGTTACAGCACCTCCAGTTCGTTCCCGCACAGGTGCACAGGATCCCGTTAAATCGCGAAGAGCCGGTAAACACCGCGGTGGTCATCGGGCCGCAGGCGAAGCGGCCGCTGAAGCTCGCAGCGCCGATTATGATCTCCGGCATGAGCTACGGGGCGACCTCAAAGCGGGTGAAGCTCGTCATCTCACGGACCGCGGCGCTCGTGAAGATCGCATTCAACTCAGGCGAGGGCGGCATACTGGACGAGGAACTGGACGCTGCTGCTGACTACCTTATCGGGCAGTATGCGACGGGCAGGTTCGGCGTGGACGAGGGTATCCTGAAACGTGTGGCCGCCGTTGAGATTCGGTTCGGGCAGGGCGCGTATCCCGGCAAGGGCAGCTATCTGCCGGCGAGCAAGATGACTCCGGATGTGGCGGAGGTGCGGGGGCTGACGGGTGGTGAAGCTGCGGACTCGCCGGCTCATCACCACGACATGACCACGCCCGCGGAGATCAAGGCGAAAGTCTCGTGGCTGCGTGAAAAGGCGAACGGTGTGCCAGTAGGTGCGAAGATCGGCTGCGGGAACGTGGAGCAGGATCTGCAGGTGCTCATAGACGCTGGGGTGGATTTCGTGGCGCTTGACGGCTTCGGTGGCGGCACCGGTGCGACCGACTATTACGTGCGCGAGAACGTTGGGATTCCCCTTCTCGCGGCGTTACCGCGCGCTGCGCGATACCTTACCGATCAGGGCCTGAACGGTAAAATAACGCTCATTGCCGCCGGCGGGTTGCGGACGTCTGCTGATTTCGCTCGGTGCCTCGCTCTGGGTGCGAATGCCGTTTACACGGGCACCGCGGCCTTGATCGCGCTCAACTGCGAGCAGTACCGGCTCTGCCATACCGGACTATGCCCGACCGGCGTAACGACGCATAATCCCGGTCTGACGAAGCAGCTTGAGGTCGAAGCGGGTGTAAAACGGCTTTCGAACTTTATACAGGTAGCGACTGCCGAAATAGCTGAACTCACACGGATTGTGGGCAAGGACGATGTGAATAAGCTCGATCGCGAGGATCTCGTTGCACTAACGCGGGAGCTGGCTGCGATTACCGGCACGAGATGGGTGGATGGGAGCTATCCCTGAAGCGGGCACCGCATGAAAACCATCATACACCCTTTTGCGCTTACTTAACGAGGCATAAGAAAAAGCAGTATGGACATCGTAGACGCACGAGCGCGCGCGCAGGCGCTGCTGCAGGTTATCGAGGCTACCTACGCTCTGAATATCCTCAATCGGGACGAGATCGTCCATACAATTACCCGTCACACCGTTGAGGAGTCAAAGATACTGAAGATTTGCACCGCGTTGAATACCTGGGTCGCGCTGAATGCGGGGCCTGAGGGAGTGGTGACGGTCCCTCTACCAATGGTGATCGCGCTGGCGCAGCAGATCGACGAGCAGGACGAAAACGCCCGCCCGGAAATTTGCTAGCCCGGCTGTTAAAAAAAAAGCGGCAACGTTTTTCTTTACGTAGCATCGAGGAGTTACTTACTTACTGTACTGGATACTATGCCCACGATAGCAGAGAAGATACTGGGTGAGAAAGCTGGCAAGGGGAAGGCGGCACGTGCCGGTGAGATCGTGGAGTGTGACGTGGATTATGTCATGGTGAACGATGTCACGGGTGTGCCGGCTTTCGAAGTCTTCGAGGCCTTCGGTCCCGAGCAGAGCATCAAACGCGAGAAGGTAGTTGTGGTCCAGGATCACTACGTGCCCAATAAGGATGTGGCCTCGGCCGAGCAGGCGAAGGCGCTGCGGACCTATGCGCGTCGCTACAAGATCGCGCACTACTATGAAATCGGACGCGGCGGTATCTGCCACCAGGTGATGATCGAGGACGGTTTTGCCGCGCCAGGCCGGTTAATCATCGGGGCTGACTCCCACACGTGCTCCTACGGTGCACTCGGTGCCTTTTCTACCGGAGTGGGCTCCACCGAGGCGGCAGCCGCGATGGCAACCGGTACATTGTGGTTCAAGGTCCCGGAGACCCAGAAGTTTGTGGTCGATGGCGCGCTGCAACCCTTCGTGATGGGCAAGGATATCATTCTGCACATCATTGGCGATATTGGCGTCTCCGGCTCGCTCTATCGTGCGCAGGAGTTCTACGGCACCGCAATCGAGCAGTTGAGCCTCTCTGATCGAATTACCATCGCAAACATGGCGATCGAAGCCGGGGCGAAGACCGGGATTATACCACCGGACGAGAAAGTCTTCACGTTCCTGAAGGGGCGCGTTCGCGGCGAGTACTCGCCGGTATACGCGGACGGGCATCGTGAGGATTACGAGAAGATCTATGAATACGACGCTGCTGAGATCCCGCCCACCGTAGCCCGACCCTTCGTGCCCGAGAATACCGCGCCGGCACGCGATCTCGATGTCACTATTGATCAGGCCTACCTCGGCTCCTGCACGAACGGACGTATCGAGGATTTGCGGGTCGCTGCTGCGCTCTTGCAGGCACCCCGGAGGGTGCATGACGATGTGCGGATGATCATCGTGCCAGCGAGCGATCGGGTCTTCCAGCAGGCGATCGCAGAAGGGCTTATCCAGACGTTCCTCGCGGCAGGCGCGTTTGTCTGCGGCCCCACCTGTGGCGCGTGCCTGGGCGGGCATATGGGCGTGCTCGCGAAAGGAGAGCGGTGCGTGAGCACCACCAACCGCAACTTCATTGGCCGCATGGGGCATAAAGATTCTGAGGTATATCTGGCGAATCCCGCGGTCGTTGCGGCATCGGCAATCACCGGCCGGATTACCGACCCGAATGAGTTGTAGTTCTGACATGCTCGCGAGAACCAACCGAACGTAAAGTTTAAATACGGTAAAAAAGAGAAGAACACTAACAAGGTGGGAGGTGAACCATTGAAAATGCTATCACTGAAGAGAATGAAGCTGCTCTCAGCATTTCTCGCCCTCTGCATGGTGAGTACGATACTCGCGGGATTCGTTCCGTCCGCTATAGCCCAGGACCCGGGTGATACGCTCTTTACTGCGATCGAGCCTATGGTGGCGGTCTACAATGCGAATGTGGACAAGATCCCGTTCATCAAAACCGTTGCAAGCAATGCGCGTATCAACGCTGAGATCACGCTGAACGACGGGAGTGTGCTTATACTGGGCATTGTGACCGACTCGGATGCCAAAGTGGTCAGCTTCGTGAAGGGCGAGATCGCAGATCCCACGATTCGCGCGTATAGTACCGAGGCGACGGTAGACGCGATACTGAGTGCCAGTAATCCCATTGCCGCGTTCCAGGACGCCTTAGAGAGTGGCGCGATACGGTACGAAGGCGTTGGACTCGGTAATTCGCTCAAGGTCGGCGTAATGAAAGCTGGCATGTGGGTGCTGGGCTTCTTCACGTGAGTCCTGGTGCTCGTCAGAGCTCCTGACGTCGCGAACAGCTCAGCTCAGCGCAGCTCGGGAGAAGTGTGCAGGAATTCGAGGAGCGCAGCACTGAACCTGGCTTTTTTATACGAAAAAAAAAACACAGCTATTTAATCTGTAGTTTGCAGCTAGGACGAAAGAGATCATGCGAATCTGGAAGTTTGGTGATAACGTGGATACCGATCAGATCATCCCCGCAGAGTTCCTGACGACCGGGGATGCGAAGGCGCTCGCCGTACATGCGTTCTCGAAGGTACGCCCGGAATTTGCGGTCGCGGTGCAGGAGGGCGACATCATCGTGGCCGGCTCGAATTTCGGCTGCGGGAGCTCGCGAGAGCACGCGCCGCGTGCACTGCTCGGCGCAGGGATAACGTGCGTCATCGCACGGAGCTTCGCACGGATCTTCTTCAGAAACGCCATCAATATCGGGCTCCCGTTGATCGAGGCGGATGTCGTCGATCAGATCGATGAAAAAGACCAGATCGAACTCGATGTAGACCGCGGACTCATAGAAAATCTGACCAAACAGGAGGCATATTCGTTTCAACCACTTCCCCTGTTCATGCAGCAGCTCTTGAAAAGCGGCGGGCTGATCAAGTACATCAAAGCGCAGCAGACCTGATCGAGCTCCGGTATCCTGCTTAAAAGAATGTTAGCGCCGTTATTGCTGACCCGATCATGATCAAGGCCATAAAGAGCCCCACAATGAGCTTCTGCAGCCGCGCATTGTCTCGTTCCTTCTTCGCGTTACTCTTACGTGCCATCGCTATCTGTACCTTACTGTCTCAACCTTTAAGTTCTTTCGGCCTCCGGACTCACGAAGTCGTTCAACGGCTGCGCCACCAACCGGTATCCGTACTCTTCTAGCACGGGTCTTTATCACACCTGCCGAATGAATTCAACTACGAGTGGCATGCGCGTCTCAAAGAAGCAAGCGGCGCTGCAAGAGCTGCAGCTGATACCGGGCGTCGGGAAGCGTATCGCGGAAGATTTATGGGCCGTGGGCATTCACGCAATCGCAGATTTGCAGGGGCGCGATCCGGAAGCGTTGTTCAGCCAGCTTCAAGCGCGTGCAGGTGCACCGGTCGATCGCTGTGTGCTCTACGTCTTTCGCTGTGCCGTCTATTACGCATCGCACGAGCGCCACGAGCCTGAACTCCTGAACTGGTGGCACTGGAAAGACTGATCAAAACAGTATGCCCCGAAGAGAACGATGCAACAATCGGAGTTTATTAAGCAGCACCCAATTATGGTAAGAGACAGGCGGAAATGATCGAAGCAGGAATAATAGGCGGAACAGGGTACACCGGCCTTGAGCTCATTCGGTTGCTCCTCGCTCATCCCGAGGTGAATATCTCTGTCGTGACGTCCCGGCGCTATAAGGGTCAGCAGGTTAGCGACGTCAATCCACACCTCGCCCCGTTCATCACGCTTCCGTACGACGATGTTGATCCCCGAGAGATTGCGGCGCGGAGCGACGTGGTCTTTGTCGCGGTTCCTCATGGCAGTGCCATGACCTATGTGCCACGTCTCATCGAAAACGGGGTGCGCGTGATCGACCTGAGTGCGGACTATCGCCTGAAGCGGGCAGACTTCGAGAAGATTTACAAGCTGGAACATACTGATAAAGAGGATCGCAACGCGGTCTACGGGCTCCCGGAACTGCATCCTGAGGTCGCGCAGGCGAACCTGGTGGCGAATCCCGGCTGCTACCCCACCGGCGCGATCCTGGCGGTGGCACCGCTCGTACGAGCAGGCCTGGTGCAACGCGTGCTCTTCGACTCGAAGTCCGGTATCTCGGGTGCGGGGGAAGCGCCGTCCGAGAAATCACATTTTCCCAATCTCGCTGAGAATATCATCCCCTACCAGGTCACCGCGCACCGGCACGTCGCGGAGATGCGGCAGGAGTTACCGGTCCCCGTGAGCTTCACACCCCATGTCATACCCGCCATCCGCGGTATACTGACCACGGCGCATGTCTTCTTGAAAGACCGCGGCTCTAAGACGGCTGAGGAAATAGAACGGCTCTACGCACAAGTTTACGCGGACAAGCGATTTATACGGCTGCGACAGGGCGTACCCACACTGGGTGCTGTGCGCGGCACGAATTTCTGCGACCTCAGCTTCGCGATTGAAGAAGACAGTAATCGGATCGTGGTGATCTCGACCATTGACAACCTGGTAAAAGGTGGCTCCGGACAGGCAATCCAGAATATGAACCTGATGTTCGGGCTGGATGAAGCG
>JAFGKP010000008.1 GCA_016928455.1 Methanomicrobia archaeon | reverse complement strand
GCGTAACCAAAGCTCCCAGGGAAAAATCGTAGAGGGTTGTGAAATCCAACAAAAGTATGCGTGTGGTGGCGCATGCCTCCTCGGGCTTTCATCTCCTCCGTGCTTAGGTTTCACGATAGGATGTAGCATCTCGAGCAACACTACGTGAACGCGGGTTCGTTACACTTTTGTCCTCGTTATTCTCATTGACTTCTCGAGTTGCCAGCGAGTTCCTGTTTCACGAGCCACGCTGCTCGTACGCTTCCGCCACCCGCAGTATCAGATCTTCCTCGAAATACCGTCCCACGAGCTGCAGCCCGATCGGCATGTTATGAGAGAATCCACAGGGAATCGAAATCGAGGGCACACCCGCCAGGTTGATCGAGACGGTATTCACATCGGCGAGATATAATGAGAGCGGATCCTGGATCCGTTCACCGAGCTTAAAGGCGACGAACGGCATGGTGGGCATCGCGAGGATATCGTGCGTCTTCAACGCTTCCTCGAATTCGCGTTTGATCAGCGTCCTCACCTTCAACGCTTTAAGGTAATATTTGCCATAATAGCCCGCGGAGAGCGCGTAGGTGCCGAGAATGATCCGTCGTTTCACCTCCTCGCCAAATCCGTCGCCCCGTATCCGCGAGAATGTGGTGTGCCAGTCCTCGTCCTTCCCTTCCCGTAGCCCATATCTGAGCCCGTCAAACCGCGCGAGATTTGATGACGCCTCGGACATCGCGATGACGTAGTATGCGGCGAGCGCGTATTTCATGTTCCGCATGCTGAGCTCCTCGTACGTCGCACCGAGCTCCTCGAATTTGTGAATCGAGTTCCATATAGCCCGTGCGACCTCAGGGTCGCAACCCTCGAAGAACTCACGGGGCACGCCGATTCGCAGCCCGGAGATCGCATCTCCGGGTACAATGCCCGTTTCGTTTAGCCACGAGCAGTGGTAGTTCGAGGGCCCTTCAGTTTTGACTTTCACCTGGGTGCTGTCCCGCCAATCTCTGGCTGCTATCACGTCCAGGAGCAGTGCGGTATCCTTCACGGTCGTGGCTATTGGCCCGATCTGCTCCAGCGAATTCGCATAGGCAATGAGTCCGTAGCGTGATACGAACCCGTAGGTGGGCTTCAGACCAACGATACCACAGAACGATGCAGGGCACCGAATCGAGCCCCCGGTATCAGACCCGAGCGCGATGAGCGCCTCACCTGCTGCAACGGCCGCGGCGCTCCCGCCTGACGAGCCCCCCGGCACTCGCGTGAGGTCATGCGGGTTCTTCGTGGGCCCGTAATAGCTCGTCTCCGTGGACGTGCCCATGCAGAACTCGTCCATATTCGTCTTCCCGATGATGATCGCGCCTTCACGCTTCAATGCCTCGATCACGGTCGCGTCGTAGGGCGGCACGTACCCCGTCAGAATTCGCGACGCGCAGGTGGTTTGAATACCCGCTGTGGAGATACTGTCCTTGATGGCGATGGGCACACCGAGCAACGTTTTGCGCTGGAAATCAGGTTCTGCATACCGTTTATCAACGTCACGTGCTTCTTCAAGTGCGCTCTCTCTGGTGAGCGTAATGTAACAATTCAGCTTGCTCCGCTCGATTCGCTCGTAGATCTCTGCTATGAGCGTTTCGCACGATATTTGGCCGCTTTTTATGCCTGCTATGGCGTCTATTGCGGTAACCATTGCCGGTATTCAATCGCCCTCTGGCTAGATTTATATACCTATAGCCTCACTTCTTTTATAAACTCTCGTTCGTAGATCGGTGACTCATGCATGGAGCTCAAAAAGACGAAATCGCTGTGTCCGCAGTGTCTCAAAGTAATTGATGCGGAGCTTTTTGAACAGGACGGCAAGATCCTGATGAAGAAGCGCTGCCCAGAGCATGGCGAGTTCGATGATGTCTACTGGTCAGACGCTGATCTTTATCACAAGTTCGAGAACTATCACTTCGAGGCCGATGAGGGCGATGCGGGTATCCAGACTACGATGCGGGAGAAGGGCTGTCCGTTCGATTGTGGGCTCTGCCCGGAGCACAGGAGCTCGACGATGCTCGCACTCATCGATCTCACGAACCGCTGTAACCAGCACTGTCCAACCTGTTTCGCGAATGCTGCGGTCGCAGGGTATCTGTATGAGCCGACGATGGAGCAGCTGATAGCGATGATGAAGCTGCTCAGGAGTGAGGTGCCGCCCTGTCCTGCAATCCAGTTCGCAGGTGGTGAGCCTACCGTGCGTGAGAATTTCGTGGAGATCGTGAGAACGGCACGAGAGCTCGGCTTTTCGCATATCCAGGTGGCAACGAACGGCATCGCCATGTCCAAGAGTGTCGAGTTCTGCCACGCATTAAAGGAAGCAGGCTTACATACCGTCTATTTGCAGTTCGACGGTGTTACAGACGCGCCGTATGAGAAATTGCGGGGCATACCGGCGTTGAAGACAAAGCTGCAGGCGATCGAAAACTGCTGGGCGGGCGAGATCAAGAGCGTTGTGCTCGTGCCTACCCTTGCCCGGGGCGTTAATGACGACCAGATCGGTGATATAATGCGGTTCGCGGCAACGAAACTGCATATTATAAAAGGGGTGAACGTGCAGCCGATCTCGTTCGAGGGTCGTGTGGATGATGCGGAGCGTAAGCGGATGCGAATAACAATCCCTGATTTCATACGACTGCTGGAAGAGCAGACAAATGGCGAGATACCGGCAGAGAGCTTCTATCCCGTCCCCTTCGTCCTGCCGGTCTCCCAGTTCGTGGAGGCCTGGAAGCAGGTGCCACAGGTCGAATTCACCGTGCATCCGCACTGTGGCGCGGCGACCTACGTCTTCGTGGTGGATGGCAAATTCGTGCCGATTACGGACTTCATGGATGTTGAGGGCTTCATGGAGTTCCTGAAAGAGAACGCGGAGGAGACCTCGCGGGGGAGAATTAGGAAGCTCAGGGCAACGGCGGGGCTCTTCTCAGCCTTACGGAAATTCGTCGACAGGGAGGTGGCACCCGAGGGATTCGACCCCCTGAAATTGCTCGCCAATATCCTCGGCATCGGCACACGTGAGGCGGTTGCCGAATTTCACCGGCAAGCGCTCTTCATCGGCGCCATGCACTTCATGGACCCTTATAACTACGATATGGACCGTGTCAAGCGCTGCGGCATTCATTACGCTACACCGGATGGCCGGATCATTCCGTTCTGTTCGTACAATGCTATTCATCGGCCTCTGGTCGAGCGCGCATTCTCACAGCCGTATCATACACCTAAAGAGTAACTAACTGCGAGCCCGCGGTGCCCTAAAATCGTGCTTGCTGCGGTCTTTAAATACGATACTATCCTATAGATACCTGCCCCTTTCGAAGAGTAGAGTGACCTCGCAGCACTGCGAAGCATGAGCTCTATGGCAAACAAGGGGCGACATCCACGCCGTATTGACGGTCCCTGCGGTAGCTCTTTTCACGATGATGGCGATGACCGTAAGGAAACCACAATACGGTACATTTTATGCACAAAGCTTATCAACGACCCCGCTCTTTAATTGAAATCGGTAACCACTAAGAAAACACTGAGGGGGAAGAGCATGGGAGAAGGAAAAGAGCGTGTAAGCGCGGCGAGGGGCGATGAGAATCAGGAGATCGAGCGTATACGGTCGAATAAGATGCGGGAGTTGGAGGAGCAGCTGAAGACGACGAAGGAGGGCGGAGCTCAGGCTCAAGCGGTCATTAACCATCCAGTTGAGATAACCGACAGGACCTTCGTGGCGTTTGTGAAGCAGCATCCGATGGTGGTCGTGGATTGCTGGGCGCCCTGGTGTGGCCCGTGCCGGATGGTTGCACCGATCCTGGAGCAATTAGCGAAGGAGTACGCCGGCAAGGTGGTCTTCGGTAAGCTGAATGTGGATGAGAATCCGCGCATCGCCACGGAATATGCGATCATGGCAATACCGACCCTCTTCATCTTTAAGAATGGCGAGCCGGTCGATGTTATTCAGGGCGCGATGCCCAAGCCTCATTTTGAAGCGAAACTGAAGGAATGGTTGTAAAACCGTATGAACGGGAGGGTGTGCACGAGCTCGAGATTGTGAGACGGTTTGCAGACTGTGGGTTCCAGATACATCCTGAAGCCCTGGCGTTGCTCACCCGTTGCAGACTGAAGGCCTACGGGAGCTGGCACTTCGACCTCGAGACGATCGCGCAAGAGGTAACGAAATCGGTGGACGCGTCGGTATGCGTCATCTCGCCCGTCCATGTCTCTGCTTTTATCAAGCGTAACGGTAAGCAGGTCGAGGAGCAGCAGCCCGCGGAAGCGCCCGTCATACTGCGTTCGTATCCCGAGCAGTGCGCAGTTGGCGAGCACAAGAACTTCTTACCGCACTTCATGGACCGGTATGAGCGGCTGAGCGCGATACTCCAGAAACGGCTGAAATGCACGCAGATACGGTTCTTGAAGAGCAGGCGGGAAAGTACTGAAGATCTCACCCTAGTGGGCATGGTCTCGGCGATCAGGAAAACGGAGCGGGGCAATCTGCTCGTGGATCTGGAAGATCCTACCGGCAACGTACCGGTAATTGTATCGCCGCGTGAGGAGCTCCTGCTCGATGAGGTCATCGGTGTTACGGGTTTCCTGGCTACCAGTGGCTTTTTTATCGCACATAAGATCTACTATCCCGATCTGCCGCTGCCGAACTCGGCGTTACAAGCATCACTCCCGTCGACGGCGGAGCAGAAGGAAAGGAATAAAAGTATTCATGTTGTATTCATCTCTGATATGCATGTGGGAAGCACTTCCTTTTTGGAAGGGGCGTGGGATCGGTTCGTCGAGTGGCTGAAGACGGAAACCGCAGACCAGCACATCCCGTATCTTGTGGTTGCGGGCGACGTGGTGGATGGCATCGGCGTGTATCCTGGCCAGGAGGAAGATTTGATGATCACGGACATCGAGGAGCAATACCGGGTGGCGGCGAGGTATTTCCACCAGTTGCCCTCGCACCTGCACGTTATTATCTCACCGGGCAATCACGATGCGGTGCGTGGTGCGGAGCCGCAGCCGCCGTTGCCCGAATACATCAGAACCATGTTCCCGAGTACTACGGACTTTGTGAGCAGTCCCGCGTATATTCAACTTGGCGGGCGGCGGGTGCTCGTCTATCACGGGCAATCGTACGATGACCTGGTGAACGCGATCCCGCGGCTGACGTATAGTAAGCCCGAGGATGCGATGGTGGAGATGCTAAAGCGGCGCCATCTCGCGCCGATCTACGGCAATTCACTCGCCATTACGCCCCAGGATCATGATTACGGTGTTATCGATCTCGTCCCTGATATCTTTCACTGTGGGCACACGCATACCGTGGGGCAATTCAGATACCGGAACGTCCTCCTCATTAATTCAGGTACCTGGCAGGCGCAGACGCCGTACCAGAAGAAGCGTGACATTACCCCGGTTCCTGGCTGTGCGACGGTCGTAGACCTGAGCTCTATGCAGGTACAAGTGCGGGATTTCGTAAGCCCGGCAGGTGCATGACTATGGCGGTCGAATCGGTGCGGAACGGTAATGGTGGGATCAAGAGCGATGCGATACGGCGCGCGTTGAACTTTGTTGGTTGGGCACGTGGGCGTGCATACACAGCATATGAGAAACAGCTGAAAGAGGAGATAGCCGCGCGGAAGCTTCCCGAGCATGTCGCGATCATCATGGACGGCAACCGGCGGTATGCGCGGAAGCTCGGGCTCTCGACGGATGAAGGGTATGATTACGGCGCGGGCATCACCGAACGGGTGATCGAGTGGTGCTTTGAGTACGGTGTGAAGCAACTCACGCTCTACGCCTTCTCGATCGAGAACTTTTCACGGACGGAAGAGGAGCTGGAGAAGCTGTTCGAGCTCATGCGGACGGAATTTGATAAGATCTGCGTGGACGAGCGGTTCCACAAGAACGAGGTGCATATGCGCGTGATCGGGAACATCAGTTTGCTGCCGGAGTCAGTGCGAGCGGCTATACGGCGTGCAGAAGCGGCGACTGAGCGGTATACTAAGTTCACCTTATTCGTGGCCGTGGCTTACAGCGGCCGTATGGAGATCGTGGATTCGATGCGGCTAATAGCGCACCTCGTGCAGCGCGGGCTTCTGGCGCCCGAGGAGATCGACGAAGAGACGATCGCCCGGCATCTGTATATCAGCCAGATAGCGGAAGAGACTGATGCCGCGAGTTCAGGCGCGAAGACCCCGGTGGACCTGATCATTCGCACGGGCGGCGAGCTACGGATCAGCAATTTCGTGCCCTGGCAGGCGCTGGGGAACGAGTGCACCGCTTACTTCTGCGCACCGTTCTGGCCGGAGTTCAGACGTTTAGATCTCCTGCGAGCGATTCGCACCTACCAGGAGCGTGAGGATGAGCGACGGCCGCGTTCACCTTCTCGGGTGTCAGATCTCAAGCGGCTGCTTAGACGTGACGCGTGATCATCAGTAGTGGAAATATCCTTTACCTGCAGGTTTTACTGAAGTGGAGTACTGAGGACATGAGAACTTTTATCGCCGTTGATCTGTCAGACGAGGTAAGGACACACATCGCGAGACTGCAGCAGGAACTCGGATCGGTAGGGCTGCAAGAGGGCACACTCAAATTTGTGGATCCGAAGCAGGCGCACCAAACGGTCAAATTCCTCGGTGAGGTGCCTGATGACTCGATTGAGCGTATAAAAGCGGCACTGGCCGCGATTCGGCATGAACCGTTTGAGATCAGGCTGCGCGGTGTGGGGTTCTTTCCACAAGCAGCTCCGGAGAAGGCGCGAAGCATCCGGGTGATCTGGGTGGGCATAACGGAGGGCGGAGCGCAGATGAAGGCATTGCAGGAGTGCGTGGAAACGGCGCTACACGCGCTGGGCTTTCCGCCGGAGCAGCGGTTCAATGCGCACGTGACTCTGTGCCGTGTAAAGAAGCCGTTCAGATCAAAGAGCGAGCTCAGCCGTGTTTTGCTGAAGATTGGTGAGTTGCGTGCGGCGGAACTAGGAACGATGCGAGTAGAATCGTTGAAATTAAAGAAGAGCACACTCACGCCCAGAGGGCCGATCTATGAAGATCTGTCTGTGAAGAGCCTGGTGGGATAGCGACTAGATGGCAAAGCCTCGAAAGGGAAGTAGCAGCCTGCTGGATTTCCTGTATACGCGTGACGATAAGCCTCAAGCGGTCTGTCATCCGGAGAACGCTCGTGGGCTCGAGCGGGTACAGGAAGAAGGCGAGAAGGAGAGCTCGGTGGGCGGCGTGAAGGAACCGCGAATCTACACGGTCCAGGAAGTTACGAGCCGGATACGGCATGTTCTGGAGGACGACCGGGAGCTGCGCGACATTTATGTAAAGGGTGAGCTCTCGAATCTCAGCCAGCCGACCTCCGGCCACCAGTACTTCACGCTCAAGGATGAATATGCTGAGATCCCGTGCGTTATGTTCAAGGAGGATAGCCGCGACCTGAAGTTCGGATTGGAAGACGGGATGAGTGTGATTGCCCGCGGTCGGATCGGTGTGTATGAGAAACGGGGTAAGTATCAGCTGTATGTGGTGGAGCTCCAGGAGGCGGGTTTGGGCGCGCTGTATCTGGCCTTTGAGCAGCTCAAGAAGCGGCTGAAAGCGGAAGGGCTGTTTGATCCGGCGTATAAGAAGCCGATACCCTGTTTCCCGCGCCGCATCGGGATGGTTACCTCACCCAGTGGCGCGGCCATTCGGGACATGCTCAAGGTAACGAAGAAGCGGTTCCCGCACGTCCATATCCTGCTGGCGCCCGTAGCGGTGCAGGGCGAGGGCGCATCGTTGCAGATCGCGCATGCGATCCGGATGATGAATAGGTATAATGCGGAACGGGAGCGGATAGACGTGCTCATTGTAGGTCGGGGCGGCGGCTCACTGGAAGAGTTGTGGGCCTTTAACGAGGAGTGCGTTGCACGCGCGATCTTCGCATCCCAAATTCCGGTCATCTCGGCGGTGGGGCATGAGACGGACTTCACCATCGCGGATTTTGTCGCGGACAAGCGCGCGGCGACGCCATCGGAAGCGGCTGAAATCGTCGTCCCGGATGCTAAGGAGCTGGGGCGGAATTTGCGATCGCTGGAGCTGCAGCTGCGGCAGAACGTCTTCAAAGGGCTCGAATTCTATCGGAAACAGCTGGAGGCTATGGCGAAGAATCTCCTGTTCCGAACGCCGACCGAGCGTATCAATCAGTACCGGCAGACGATCGATGAGCTGAAGCGGGCGATGGTGGCGGAGTTGCGGCATCTCACGAGCCTGCACCGTAAGAGCGTTCTGGCATTCGCGGGCAGATTAGAGGCCTTGAGCCCGCTGGCGATCCTTGACCGGGGCTACAGCATTTGCACGAAATTGCCAGACGGAACGCTCGTACGCAGCGTGGATGAGCTCGCCGTGGGTGATGAGCTCAAGATCCTCTTTACGGACGGCGAGGCGGTCTCGGAAGTGAGGGATAAGAAGAGAACGAACGGTGTCCCGACGGTAGGGAACAGAAGACATCCCGCGAATAGGGAACAAAAAAAAGCGTCACGACCACCATAACGATATTTACGTAACTCACTCCTGCCGGTCATACCAGTGACTGAGTAATTGTGTCATCGCTCCCGTATCGGTCGCGTCCACTGGCTCAGCCAGGCCATGCAATTTGTCGTACTCTTTTATAGCGTATCCTTTTTTCCTAGCGCGCTTGAGCACGAGCCCTTTCAGGTCCACCGAGAGCGGCTGGCCCTTGATATTCACGAGAGCGTCCTGCTTAACGACGATCCACGTCTTCCCCCCATCGGTGGATTGGAGCACACCCTTCAAGTGGACCACGTTTTCGTCTTTTAGCTGCGCGAACTCTTCCACCGGCATGATCCCTGGCTCAGCGTACGTTACTAACCCAGAGACCAATCAGGCCTCCAGTCAGTACGTTTATAACTATCCCGAGGTGATATATTAAACGTTATGGCGGGTGGCGGCACGCATGAAGCCTTTTTTTACCGCATCAATCGATTCTCTTACTCAGGTAGCTATACCCACGCGCGTGGTTAGGAGAGCCCGGGAATGGTAAAGGAAGAAGGTGAAGCGATCGCGTTTGAAGACGCGCTGAAGCGTCTGGAAGCGATTGTGAAGGCGCTGGGCGCGGGCAATCTCTCGCTGGAAGCTTCTCTGAAGATGTTCCAGGAGGGCATGGAGCTCTGTAAGCTCTGCAACAAGAAGCTGGATGAGGCGGAATACAAGGTAGAGCAGTTGATGGAGCAGGAAGGCGGGGAACTCAGCGTCGAGGGCTTCGAGGTGAACGAGTAGCCTAACGATCTTCGTTCGTATTTCCGTCAGACGGTTATTCCTTGGCGATCATGACCTCGGTGGCTTTGATTACCGCTTCCACCTCGTCACCGATATCTATGTCGAGCTCATCCACGGCGTCCTTCGTGATCAGTGCTTTGAGCACGGTGGGCGTCTCAATTTCGATACGTATAGAAGCGGCAAGTTCGCCGATCTGGACCCGTTTCACCACACCGGCGAGTTTATTCCGTGCACTGACCTTGAATTG